>NZ_NPIZ01000052.1:0-3012 GCF_002251185.1 Prevotella sp. P5-126 | reverse complement strand
ACTTGATAATCAAGTAGGTAAAAACATGGCTAATTTTGGCGGTTTTTTACCAATTTTAGTCCATAAAGGCCTTGATACCATTTCTTTATTATAATAAATATTCTTTCGGTATATAATCTTCTATCTTGTATTGTAGCATACGCTCATAGACTTTTTTATCAATCCTGTTTTTCCAACGTTCGGCGGTCTCTTGGATTACTAATCTTTTTGTTTCTTTATAAACATCGAAAGCCTCCTTTATATTATTCGTAAAACAGAGATATTTTTCTTTTCCATTATGGTGTATTCTTGCAGCGTATTTGTTCATGTGCTTTATATATACTACCCCAATAGGTAACTCTCTCTTCTTTCGCTTATAAGAGAATAATACATTGATTTCGTTCGGAACAAGACAACACGTTTCTGGGGAATAAATCTTGTTCCCAGGAATAAGAATATCTTTGTCTAAACAATAGTTTTTGCGGTAATTCGCTTCAAACCATCGAAAGAAATTACTAAAGTTATGCCATTCCTCGCAAACCGTACATCCAGAATAGCTTTGTTGCTTTGAAAGTACATATCTGGAGTAACATCTACCAAGCATTGTTCTCCACTGAGTATATGCTTCTGTTGTAATTGGATTACTATCCATTGGGAGGTGATAATCATATAGACCAACACCAAACACGCCTCTCCTTCTTCTTTCCTCCCAACATAAAGGGCACCCATCTCCTCGCAAATGAGCGTTTGGCGAAACCATAAATTCGCCATGCTTCGGACATATAAGTTTTACCTTTGTCTTGTTGTTTTTATATTCAACAAATGAATAATCATATCTATCTCCGTGAATACCCATTGCCCTTTTAATAAATTCCTCTGTGGTCATTCTTTTAGTTCCTCCACACATAGGGCATCCTTGATGTTTCATTCCTATGTGCATATTTGGAGTTTGCCAAAATGAACCATGAATAGGGCAATACATGTTGCGTGCCAACCAATCTTCAGTCAGTACTCTTGCTATTTGGCTAGCACTTTTGTAACCTTCTGCTAATGATGTGTTGAATCTCAAATCCATCTCTTACTTCAAATATTTACGGTTTTCAGATTCTTCAAGCACCTTCATCTGCTGGATTGCAACTTGATTTAGTTTGACAAGTCTCTCTGTCTGCGGCATGCCATCGTTGATAAACACAGCATTCAAGTTCTCCATATTTGAGAGACAAATGAGTTCGTTGATGGTTGCATAGTCGCGTATGTTGCCTTTCTTGTCGGGATTTGCATCGCGCCACTCTTTTGCTGTCATACCGAACATAGCAACATTCAAGACATCAGCTTCCTCTGCATAGATGAGCGATTTGTGATAAGCATCAATTTCTTCTGGCACGATATTCTGTTTGATGGCATCAGTGTGAATGCGATAGTTAAGTTTTGAGAGTTCACGCTTAACTGACCATCCGATTAGCTTTTGTTCCTCTTCCTTGAGACGCTGGAATTCTTTGACTAGATAAAGTTTGAATTCCACAGAAATCCAAGAAGCAAATTCAAAGGCAATATCAGTGCGAGCGTAAGTACCTCCGTAACGTCCAGCCATAGCTACAAGTCCTTTTGCATTGGTCGCCTCAATCCATTTTGATGGCGACATTGTGAAGGCATTGAGTCCTGCCTCTTTTCTAAACCCCTCGAATTCGAGGGGGTTAAAACTTGGATTGAATAGTTGTTCCCAAATACCCAGGAATTCTATCGTGTTGCGATTGCGCATCCAATTTGCTATTACACCATTTGGGTCACCACTATTTTTCTGGCGTGCAATATCTGTAATACACACAAAGTCCTCTCCTTCGTGTTTAATTGTACGAACTGTTGTGTCCTTTACTTCTATATTTGTAACCTTCTTTGCCATAATTCTTAATGATGTTAAACTTTGATGCAAAGTTAATAAATCTTTGTAAGAAAAACATTTCTTATCCTGAGAAAGTTTGAAATACATGTGTATTTTCTTCGAAAATACTATATAATGCCACCTGAAACGCCCACTTTTCGTTCACAATTTTCCAACTAATGCCATTATTTCAACCAGATTGTTGAAACTACAATTAGGTTCATCTTTGAACATTTTGCACCTTCAGGAGCACACAACAAAATGACAGAAAATGAAAATTTCCGTTCTTTTCCGTGTTAAGATATGTTAAGCAGATGCTTTCATTTTGGGTTTTTGAAATTTTTGTTTCCAGTTTGTTTCTTTTGACACTTTTCGTATTCGGGGAGTATTGATATTCAGTACTTTACAATTCGGAAGCAGATTCTCAAGAAGAAGATAATGAGTAGGTACAATCACAGAATCTTCCCTGTTTTTTTCTTTTCCAAAACTGTTATCTGTTATCTGTTATTTGTAACGCTTAGGAATGAATGGCGTTGTCCTGTGCGTACAATTTCACGGGTTTTACTTTTGTCCTTACAGGACGTTCTGTAAAATAATTGTACATACCCAAGGCGTTACCCTGGGCTATGAAAATATTGCCCCATTCGGGGCATTAGTAACCAAATAAGTAGTGGCGGTCTGGTAACACGACAAGCAAAGCGGATCCACGGAGCACACAGAGGACACGTGGCACAACCTTACGAAATTTTGGTGGTGCAAAGTTACGTATTACAACACGGAATTACGAATCCACGGAACACATGGAATTCCATACAATCAACGGCGGGCTGAAAGCCCAATGGCTTCCATAGCCCAGGGCAACGCCCTGAGGACATCATACAGCATATCTAACCACGTCCTGTAAGGACAAAAGTAAAAAACATGCGAGATTTTTGCTTTCAAAAACTGTAATACTGTAACTGTAACGCAAAAAATTCGTTTTCGGAAACTGTCAACTGTCAACTGTAACGCTTGCGATTGACATTCGTTTTGCTCTTATGATGTCAGGAATGTACGATTATTTTGTCTATACACAATGTTAGGAAAGTGATAATATATTGTTAATATATTTGCCTAATTATGACACTCAAAGAATGAATCTTTATAAGACATAC
>NZ_NPIZ01000051.1:0-336 GCF_002251185.1 Prevotella sp. P5-126 | reverse complement strand
CTTCATGACAGAATGATGCTGCGCAAGAGATACATTATCGAAACCATTAACGACATGCTGAAGAATACGGCACAGATTGTACATTCACGCCATAGATCTGTAAGCAACTTTATCATGAACCTTATTTCTGCCTTGGGAGCATATTGTTTCTTTGATAACAAGCCAAAGGCATTGCAAGGATACTGCATCGAAGACACGAAGCAACTTACATTGTTCTAAGGACAGAATAATCTCTTTCGATTCTTTATATATAGCCCATGTCTGATGGTATGGGAAGAGAATTCACGTATCTGTCTTCACATGCAACTAATCGCTATTTTATCCCGAATTGGGGTA
>NZ_NPIZ01000050.1:0-136601 GCF_002251185.1 Prevotella sp. P5-126 | reverse complement strand
TCTTCATTTATATAATATAGGTATTATCCTATACCAATCAGTTTTTTCAGTTCACCCTCTTTATAGAGGATATAGGCTGTTGTTCCGATAAACACGAGGAAGAGGAACATCAGTACCATTTTGGAACGAACAGGACCAGCCTTCTTCACAGGAACCGTAGCACTCTGCAGGGTTGTAAAGGCAGGAGTATCCTCTTGCACTTTGGCCTCAGCCATCTGCATCTGTTGAGCCAGTGTGTTATAGGCATTAAACTGCAGTTGCATCTCGTTTTCAAGATCGGTCTGTTTGCTACGTACACTCTCAAGAATCAAATCCTGGTTGGCATCCGAGAACGAAGCATAGTTCTGTCGTGCGCGAGTATAGCGTTCCTTAGCCTCTTTATAGAGTTTTTGTGTATAAGCCAAATCATGACGCGCTTTCTTGGTACGATACTCTGTGATAAAGTCTTGCAGACGCACTTTCACCGAATCAGCCATGGTGGCAGCAATAAGCGGATCCTGGTCAGTTACATCGATAGTGATGACCATTGTTTTCTTATCCACATCACACACAACCTTCTTATCTATCACCTGCGCAATTGCAGTCTGTGTCTTGGTCAGGCGGAACGGATCCACCTTAAGATTCTTCTCTTTCTCTTTACTGCCGAAGATACTCATCAGCCCCTTGACAGCTCCCGACCACCATGGTGTTTTCTGTTCGTTGAGCAGATAGTCGTAGTAGGTCATCACCTTCTTATCTTCTTCACGCTTCACCTTTACAGGAAAGAGGCTGGTTTTGAAATCAACCGAGTTCATCAAGTCAGGATAGAGCGTAGGAAAGAGTGCCTCTGTAGCTGCACGACCTCCGAGATTGACGCCAAACTGACTTGCCAGAGCGCTAAGCGAACTGGTACTACTCTTCGACGACAGTTCTGGTGACAGTTTCACCTGTACATTATAATAGTTGGGCAGTCCCAAGGCATAGATACAAGCCAGAACGAAAGCCACAGGCAGCACAATGACATAGAGATGTTTGCGACGCTTGACAGCAGCCCACAGGGCAGCATAGTCGATGGAGCTTTCTTCCTCCACCTGATTCATCTTGTTATTCTCATCCATAGTCATACCTTTCATTATTTAGTGATAGAGACGATAGAGGCAATCACAGCTGCCAAACTTGCTAAGCTGGTTCCTGCAGAAAGCATTTGTGCGAAGTTCAATCCTTCACGCTTACGTTTGCTTGGCACTACGATTTCACAGCCCGGCTCTATTTTTGCGCCATGTCCAACCTGTGCCACAGTTCCGTTGGTATAAACGACAAAGGTCTTATGCTTCTTGGCACGCAGTCCGAAGCCACCTGCCTTGTTAACATACCACTTATAACCTTTGTCACCCACAAATGAAACAGTATTGGGGAACATCACGTCACCCGACACTTTGACCGTAGCATTATACTCTGGTACTGTGATAACGTCGCCTTCACGCAGAATGATGTCGTATTCACCACCTTTATCAGCCATGGCCTTATCGAGTTCAATACCCACTACGTAGGTATTATCCAAATCCAAGTTTTCCATAGCAATTGAGTCGCGCTCACTCAGATTTCTTTTGAGTGCAGTCAGCACATCTTTAGTGCGCTCTTTTTCCTCTTGCGTTTTCACACGTACCAATCGTGCACCACGCATATAGGCATTCTCGGTCACACCTCCAGCCATGGCCAGGACATCACTCAGTCGCATGTTTTTCATGTTCATCGTCTGCACGCCAGGGAAGTTCACCTCGCCCTTGATAGTAACGTTCTGTGGTGTCACATAACCAGGACTACGGCGCACGTGTACCACATCATAGGGTTGCAATACAAATCCCTTATTACCATCGACCACGAATCCGTCTTTCAGGGCAAACGAGAATGTCTGTGCAATCTCTCGTGTGGTTGTGGTGGCCTTGGGGTCACGAATACGACGCGACACATCAACCTTTGCAGTACTTGCAGCGTCTGTCAGACCACCTGCTTGCATGATGAGGTCCTCTACCGAGGTATTGTCGGCATATTCGTAAGTTCCTGGTGACATCACCTCACCAGTAATCGTATAAGTACGCTCTGAACGCAGTTCTGCCTGTGTTGGAATAAAGAGCACGTCTTCATTCTTCAATGGAATATCGGGCACAGTACCTGCCAAAATACCTTGTACATCAACCGAGACCACTTCAAGACTGCGGTCAGCCTTCATGCGATGCAATACAGCGTGAGCAGTAAAGGCATCTTCGGTAACGCCTTCTGCACGCTCTATCAGTCCTCTCACAGAAGTAACCTCACCACCCAACCGATACTGTCCGGGGCGGAATATGGCACCTTTCACCTCAACCATATTCTCATAGCGGTTGAGCATACCATCTACGGTTACTGCATCGCCGTCATCAACTTTGAATGATGACATATCAAACTCATCGACATTAAATACCGAATAGCGTTCACCGGTCTGACGCACCAGTCTGACAGCCTTCTTATAGGCATCTCCGGTAAATCCTCCAGCATATTTCAACAAAGTTGCCACGCTCTCGTTCTTTCGCATTTCGTAGAACATCGGGCGCTTCACATTACCCGTGACACCAACCAAACAATCGTAAGGTCCTACCTGTACCACATCACCGTCCTGCAGACGAACATTACCCGCCAATCTGCCGTTGAGAATATATTCATAGATATCCACCACGGTAATCAGTTTTCCATTACGATAGACCTTCACATTACGTAGTGTACCGATATCGTTGATACCGCCAGCTCTGTAGAGGGCATGGAAAACAGTAGAGAAAGCGCTGAGGGTATAGGTACCCGGTGTCCTCACCTCACCCATCACATTGATCATGATGGTGCGTGTTTGTCCCACAGAGAGCTTCACCTTACTGCTGGCATAGCGTGATCCGAGTGTAGAACGAATTTTTCCGTTGGCAGCAGCCACCGTCATTCCGCTCACATAAATCGGTCCGTATCCAGGAACCGTCACCGTTCCCTCTGGCGATATGGTCAGTTGGTGTGTATTCTGCGAAGCGCCATAAACATCGATGACCACTTGGTCACCAGGACCGAGCACATAGGTCTGCGGTGTGGCGATATTCATATTGGGTTCGAATGAAAGGGCGCGTTGGTTGAAGATGTCACGTCCAAACACTTTCTTGCCATTAGTCGCGGCAGAATGTCCTTGGGTAGCCATTACTTCCTGCTCTGCCAACTGATGGTCTTCACTGGCATCGTTAGCATTCTCAGAAGCTGTATTAACCTTGCCGTTCTCCAGTTCCTGCTGTTGCGATGCACTATGCCGCATGCGGTTGCTTGCATCACCGACAGCAGCATCAGCCGCAGCACTCATATTGTGGCTTCTGATCTGTTTATCATACTGGTTGCGCACACGTCTGATCTGATCGATCTTCACTCCACGTTGCATCAACTTGGTGACAATCTGCGACTGTGACGTTCCGGCTTTCGCCTCCCTTGCCACAAACTGCATCACTTGCGTGTCGGTCATTCCGCTCTGTGCGGCAACCGTCAACGAAGACAGCATCATGAGCGCAACCACCATATTGCGCTTCAAGCCTGCCATTGTTTTCATGCTCGTTACTTGAAAATTCATATTTATCTGATTACTTTTTATTCCTCTTGTTTGAGTCAGCGCAACTATGCTTTTTCCTAAAGGAAAAGCAAAATGCGATGCAAAATTAGCAAAAAAGACTTAAACTACAAAGCGAAACGCACTTTATTTTCATTTACATTGCAGGTTACTTCTCCAGTTGCCTTTTTTTTATTACTTTTGCATTGTTTTCGGCTTCACGAAGCCTACAATCCCTGAAAGTAATGACAACACTGAAGATAGAAGACCTCATCGAACTCCTTTCCGTTGCTCCACAAGTGGGGGCTACGGCAAAAAGTCTGTCTGACAAGAAAATCAAAACCTTGTTTTTAGAAGGACTGACTGGCTCTGCCGCATCAGTACTGTTTGCCACTATGGCGCAGAAGAATCTGTTGCCCAATGCGCTATTTATACTCAACGACGAGGAAGAGGCAGGCTATTTCTATCACGACTTGACACAGATGTTGGGCAACGAACAGGTATTGTTTTTCCCTTCCTCATATCGCCGTGCCATCAAATACGCACAGCGAGACGCTGCCAACGAGATTCTCCGCACCGAGGTATTGAGCCGTTGCATGATGAAAGACGGGCGTTACCTCATCGTCAGCTATCCTGAGGCATTGGCAGAACTGGTCATTTCACGTCGTCAGATGGACGAGCGAACCTTATCCTTAGAGCATGGACAGAATATTGACACTTCGATCATCGTAACACAACTGCGTGAGTTTGGGTTTCATGAGGTAGATTATGTCTATGAGCCAGGCCAGTTTGCCCTACGCGGTTCTATCCTCGATGTCTATAGCTTCAGTTGCGAATATCCATTCCGCATCGACTTTTTCGGTGACGACATCGACTCTATCCGCACTTTCGATGTGACCGATCAGTTGTCGCGCGACCGTCGTGACCGCATACAGATTGTTCCCGAACTATCTGTTACATCAGAGGAACGCGTACCTTTCTTTTCGTTTCTGTCAAAGGAGACTTTGCTCGTGACAAAAGATTTACTCTTTGTTCACGATTCCATCGACCGCACATACCGTGAAGGATTCTCATCGCAAGCTCTTACCGAGCGCATGGAAGGACAGACCGAAATGGAGCAACAAGAGACGATGCAGCAGATGAGAAAGGAGACTCAGCTCATCAGCGGCTCTCAATTCACCGAAGCCATCAGCGGTTTGCGTCGCATAGAAATCGGTGCACATGCCACAGGTGTGCCTCAGGCTACCCTGCGTTTCAACACACTCCAGCAACCGCTGTTTCATAAGAATTTCGATCTGCTGCGTCAAAGTTTCACCGATTATCTGTCAAAAGGTTATCGCATCTATGTTCTGGCAGACAGCGTGAAGCAGTTGCAACGACTGAAAGACATTTTTTCTGCCGATGAGGCAAAACAGGCCCTACACTTCACCCCTGTAGAAAAAACCATCCACGAGGGATTTATCGACCACGACCTGCGACTCTGCATCTTCACCGACCACCAGATATTCGACCGTTTCCATAAATACAGTCTGCGTTCCGACAAGGCCCGCAGCGGAAAAGTCTCGCTCACGTTGAAAGAGATTCAACAGTTTGAAGTAGGTGATTTCGTGGTCCATGTAGATCATGGCATCGGCAAATTCGGTGGTTTGGTACGCATGCCACAAGGCAACGGCTACCAAGAGATGATTAAGATAATCTACAACGGCGGCGGGGCTATCTATGTCTCCATCCACTCACTCTATAAGGTCAGCAAATACAAAGCACAGGACAACGGTGAACCGCCACGCCTCTCGCAATTAGGCACAGGACAGTGGGAACGACTGAAAGAGCGCACCAAAAATAAGTTGAAGGATATTGCCCGCGACCTCATCCGTCTCTATGCCCGCCGACGACGCGAGCAGGGATTTGCCTTCAGCGCCGACTGTTTCATGCAACACGAACTCGAAGCGTCGTTTCTCTATGAAGATACGCCCGACCAGTTGAAAGCCACCAACGACATCAAGGCCGATATGGAAAAAGCACGTCCTATGGACCGTTTAGTATGTGGCGACGTGGGATTCGGTAAGACCGAGGTGGCGGTGCGTGCTGCATTCAAGGCAGCCTGCGACTCCAAGCAGGTGGCTGTACTCGTGCCTACCACTGTACTGGCTTACCAACATTTCCAGACCTTCCAAGGCCGTCTGAAGGATCTGCCAGTCCGTGTGGATTATCTGTCGCGTGCCCGTTCCGCCAAACAGACCAAGGCAATACTGAAAGATTTGGAGGAAGGCAAGATAGACATTATCATCGGCACCCACAAACTCATCGGCAAGACGGTGAAGTTTCATGACCTTGGACTCCTTATTATTGATGAAGAACAGAAATTCGGAGTATCCACCAAGGAGAAATTGCGCCAGTTGAAAACCAATATCGACACGTTGACCATGACAGCAACACCCATTCCGCGCACACTGCAGTTCTCCCTTTTGGGTGCCCGCGACCTGAGCATCATCCAGACCCCGCCACCCAATCGCTATCCCATCCATACCGAGATACATACCTTCGGACCGGAAATCATTGCCGATGCCATCAATTTCGAGATGTCGCGCAACGGTCAGGTGTATTTTGTCAATCCGCGCATCAACGACCTACAGCGCATTGCCGACCTCATCCACACCTATATTCCTGATGCACGTGTGGTGATTGGTCACGGCAGGATGAAGCCCGACGAACTGGAACAAGCCATCTTCGATTTTGCCAACTACGACTACGATGTGCTCCTCTCAACCACCATTGTTGAAAACGGCATCGATATTCCCAATGCCAATACCATCATCGTCAATGGTGCCAACCACTTCGGCTTGTCAGACCTCCATCAGATGCGAGGCCGTGTAGGACGCGGCAATCGCAAGGCGTTCTGCTATCTGCTTGCACCTCCCCTTGCCGACCTTCCTCAGGAGAGTCGCCGCCGATTAGAGGCATTGGAGAATTTCAGCGACCTTGGCAGCGGCATACAGATTGCCATGCAAGACCTTGACATCCGAGGTGCCGGCAACCTGCTGGGCGCCGAACAAAGCGGATTCATTGCCGATCTGGGTTATGAGACCTATCAGAAGATTCTGACCCAAGCCATGACAGAACTGAAAAACGAGGAGCCCACCTTTGCCGAAGTCGCAGACGCAGAAGCCTCTACACCCATCAATACCGACGGACCGTACGTTTCCGACTGCACCCTGGAGAGCGACCTCGAACTCTATTTCCCCGACCAGTATGTGCCATCCGACAGCGAGCGCATGCTGCTCTATCGCGAACTGGACAATCTCCAGACCGACGAGCAACTCGAAGCCTACCGTCGTCGAATGGAAGATCGCTTTGGCCCTGTGCCGCCTGCTGCTCTGGAACTGATGCATGTGGTGACTTTGCGTCGTTACGCCTGCCTGTTGGGTTGCGAGAAAATCATTCTCAAACAAGGCCGCATGTCTATGTATCTCGTCTCCAAAGCCGACAGTCCCTACTATCAAAGCGAAGCGTTCGGGCGTGTTATAGACTTTGCGGTGGGCAATCCACGTCGCTGCCAACTGCGCGATGTCAACGGCAAACGTTCATTGCTGATATCCAATGTTCCCTCTGTAGCAGAAGCGATTCAGCTACTTAGGCCTCTGACTCAACAGTAGCCGCCTGTTTTACTCCAATCGGGCATTGGCATTTACTCCCTCCTTCGTAAGGCATAGCGCGCTGTCGTACGCAACGTTGCAAGTTTCGAATCATACTATTGCTTCCCTGTGTGTTCGGGTTGTCAACGGGATTTGTTCGGGTTTTGCTGTTTCATGATGTGATATTTTTTCGGTTACATTTCATGGCACCTTTTCTAGCCATGGCAGAGTTTAAGTGAACTTAACTTCGTTGACTTTCCTCACGTTCGGAAAACTTCAAGCGAGTTTGATTTTTCGCTCACTTAAACGGAAAGTTAACTCTGCTCATCTGGCTTATCGAAAACGTTCTACACATTCCCACATCGTGGTATTCTCCTGTTCTGTTCCTTGTTTCTCCCAACTTTGTCCCATCATTGTCCGCTCAATATTGGAACTTAGTGTGGAGTCACTTGTGACTAACTGAGGAGTTGACCATGTCTGTGTGCGGACGGAATGTTTTGTGCGAAAGTGATTCTCTCTTGAACCACGGGGCAAAGATACAACATTCGGTTTTGCCCATCATACGTTTCTATACGTTTCCTGCGATTCGAGGACATTTTTATTATGAAATGTTTGCATGCCCATGAATAACCTTGCTTCACAAGGCAGAAACCAGGTTATATGGCCTTGACACCAAGGAGATGGAAATCCGTAGATTATGCATTCTCTCCAAAATCCTAATGAGCGATTGGGTGTAATAGGCGTTTGAAAGTCGTAGTAGATGGTTTCAGTTGTAGTTGAAAAAACGCCATTTTTTGCAGTCTGGCAGGGTCGTAAAAAAGTGTCCAGTATGTCCCAAAATCCATTTCAAGGGCATCCAGAACGCATGAATGAGTGCGTTTTCTGTGTTTTGCATGGAAGGTGGAAATCATCGGAACAAGGGGGGCAAACTCGATTTTTGATGCTTTCAAGAGCGAAAACGCCCAAAAAGTCTGGCTTCTATCAAGGGTTTGCGGCTTTGGAATGTTTGTTTTCCTGATGTTACATGAATCGCATTTGCTGGACAGAAGTGTGCAAGTTGTTGAGAATAAGCCTTTTAGACGAATGTCCTTTATGAACAAGCGTTTCAGTTTCAGTTGTTTCAGTTGTTTTTTGAGGGGTACCTATTTCACTTCCTATATATATATTATTGATTATTAGTTAGTTATAAGTCTTAAAAAGCGGGTTTGAAATTTAACTGACCCTCTGAAACACAACTGAAACTGAAACAACTGAAACGCTTGGCTAAAATTCACGCTTCTTTTCCGAGGCTTTTGGGTGTCACGTGAACAGGTCAATGGCATCACGGATCTGCGGAACACACCGAGTTTACAGTACAAAGTTACGTAGTATAACTCCCTCATACAAGCAGAGACGGGCTGAAAGCCCAATGGTTTCCTTAGCCCAGGGTAACACCCTGCGGACACGGTTACAAACAAAACAGTACGTCCTGAAAGGACAAAAGTAAAACCATCATACAAAGATTCCATAAGAAAGTTGGTCGTTAACTTCCACTCTACATGCCATTAGTCTGATGTTCATCCCCAGTTTTATGTGAAAAACACCCTTCAATTTACTTGTTTACCTTCCAAACGCACTCGCGATATCACTATTTCGCATCATTTCCTCGTTCGCCAAGGAAAGGGAAATTCATCGAAACAAGGGAGTCGAGCTCGATTTCTGAGGATTTCATGAATAAAATAGCCCAAAAATGGTGGTTTTTAACAGGATTTTGCAGCTTTGAATACTCTATTGACTTGATGTTATGCACATTAATATTCAACAACTCTTCATGATCTGTTTCGCGAAAATCGTCCACATAACATTCCACATGAGGCAGATACTCTTTTCCATCTTCATCTCTTGCTACAAATATGCCCAACTGCGCCACCAAGGTTTTAACCAATGTGACCCATTCCAAGCGAGGATCACCTTCTGCTATTCCGCGCGGAGCTTCTTTCCGAATAAAATTATGTGTTTCTTTTTGTATTCTGCTCGCTTAATCGTACCTTTGACCTGTCGGCCCAAGATACTTTCACTCGGAAGTGCAAAAGAAAAACTCGTTTTTCTTTTGCATTTCGCTCGCTTAATCGTACCTTTGACCTGTCGGCCCAAGGTACTTTCACTCGGAAGTGCAAAGAAAAACGAGTTTTTCTTTTGCATTTCGCTCGCTTAATCGTACCTTTGTAGCATAAAACAAAAAAGTATGAATCAAAGCGACAGTATAGTAATTATTCCTACTTACAACGAGAAGGAGAATATCGAGAAGATTATCCGTGCGGTCTTTGCACTGGAGAAGTGTTTCCATATCCTAATCATCGATGACGGTTCGCCTGATGGTACTGCTGCCATCGTCCACCATCTGATGGATACAGAGTTTGCCGACAGACTATTTATTGTTGAGCGCAGTGGCAAACTGGGATTGGGAACTGCCTATATCACCGGATTCAAATGGGCATTGGAACGTGCCTATGAATATGTGTTTGAAATGGATGCTGACTTCAGTCACGATCCTAACGACCTGCCTCGCCTCTATGCAGCATGTGCCGATGAAGGATACGATGTGGCTATAGGCAGTCGTTACGTCAGCGGTGTCAACGTGGTCAACTGGCCCATCGGCCGTGTGCTGATGAGTTATTTCGCATCGAAATATGTAAGAATAGTAACAGGATTCAGCGTTCATGACACCACAGCAGGTTTCAAATGCTACAAGCGCCGTGTGCTACAGACTATCGAACTGGACAAAATCCGCTTCAAGGGGTATGGTTTCCAGATAGAAATGAAGTTTACCGCCTATAAGATAGGATTCAAAATCAAAGAGGTTCCCGTTATCTTTGTCAACCGTCGTGAAGGCACTTCAAAGATGTCGGGTGGCATCTTCGGCGAGGCTTTCTTCGGTGTGATGCGCCTTCGTTGGGATGGTTGGACACGCAAATATCCTAAGATGCCTCAATAATTCGGAGTAATTCCCAATAATCAATCCTCTATCTGTGGATAACTGCAATAGAGAGGATAGTAAAGAAAATGGTCGGAAACCGCTATTCAAAGGTTTCCGACCATTTCTTGAATTTCTCTACGCCTTTCGAACCAAACTTCATGAGCGATGCGATGACGTCATCTACGGTCGATACCCGGTCGGGGTGCGACTTGGAGTAGAACTTGTCTGCATAGCAGATAATCTGTTCTTCGATGGTCTCTGGCACATAATCGGCAGGAGGCAACGGCAGGTGCTGCTCGTTGATTTCCTCAATAGTGAGTCCCGTGCCGGTATGTCGCTCGCAAACTCGCGCATGGTCTGGGTATCCTTCTTCGCGCAACAATTGTCCGCCGATAAGTCCGTGGCGCAGATAAGGTTCAGTACCTTCACAATAGATGGATGGTGCATGACAGCGGAACACCCCTATATCGTGAAGCATAGCTCCCTCCTCCAAAAAGCGCCGGTCAGCACCCAGTTCAGGATGCCGCTGCGCTATCTGCAAAGCGCGTTGCGCCACCTGCCTGCTATGCTTAAGCAACAGACGGCGCAACGCATTGTCTTGCGGATAATACTTATCTATTATCGTCTGATAGTCTATCATTGGTCTCGTTCTATCCAACCGAGGTTGTCGCCACGGCGCACCTTGGCACCCTGTTTGGCTGCCACCTCTACCAGTTTACCGCCAAGGGCAGCAGGAATAGGAACGATTTCGCCCCATGGCGCTTGTATATAACAATAGGTATCACCCTCCTTGTAGCGCTGTCCGACAAACGGTTCGAGACAAGGTTCGCAAGCTCCTTCGCCTGAGAATTCGTAATATACCTGACCTGCCACAGGAGCTGTCAGCGCATCCGCCTTGGCATGTTTGAAAGCAGCCAGTTCTTCTACAGAGAGCTTCGTGCCGAGTTTGGCATCCTTTGCTTTCTGCAAATCGGCAAGGAAATTCTTCTTTGCCATACCGCTCTTATAGATACGATACTGTTCGGGATGCATAGCCAATTCAAAGAGTTCCTCATCGTCCTGACCGCACTCCCAACCATTGTCTTTCATCTCCTTGCGGAATCCATCAAGTGCATTGTCAAGCAATGTATGTGGATCGACATCGGTAAATTCGCGTTTCTGCTTGACAGCGAGTTCTTTCAGTTCGGGTGCGATCTCTCCAGGAATCTTTCCGCTCTTGCCGAGTATCATGCCCCACATGGCATCGTCCATCATCACATAGCGTCCCTTGCCCTGCTCTATCGTCAACAGGTTCATCAAGGCAATATTCTTGGTGTATTGTGAGAATGGTGTCACCAATGGAGGATAACCTACACGTGGCCATACATACTCCACTTCGTTGAAGAGTTTCACCAACATATCGTCCATCGACAGTTCTGCCTCGCCCTTCTTGACACGCAGCTTGTTGATGGCATTGTAGATGCCGCCCAGATCTGCCATCATAGAACCCATCATACCGCCAGGAAGTCCGCAACCGAGCAATAATGACGACATGAGTTTGTTGGCAGGATTGATGAAATATCCCAACCAGTCGTCGATAAACTCCTGAGTGAGCGCACGTGCCTGCATGTAGGCATTCATATTGATTTCGGGCACATCGAAGCCTTCATTCTTCAGCATCGACTGTACCGAGATGATATCGGGATGCACTTTACCCCACGATAGCGGTTCGATGGCCGTATCAATAATATCGGCACCGTTGTTGCACACTTCCAATACAGAAGCCATTGACAGTCCTGGACCGGAATGACCATGATACTGGATGATAATATCGGGGTGGTTGGTCTTGATGAGCTTGGTCAGTTTACCCAACAGGGCAGGCTGTCCTATACCGGCCATATCCTTCAGACAGATTTCCTCGGCACCGGCAGCTATCAGCTCATCGGCAATGGCAGAGTAGTATTCTGCAGTATGAATAGGCGATGTGGTGATGCAGAGTGTTGCCTGCGGTATCATGCCTGCTTCTTTTGCCCACTTAATAGAAGGTATGATGTTTCGGGTATCGTTGAGTCCACAGAAGATGCGGGTAATATCTGTACCTTGTGCCTTCTTCACTTTATACATCAGTTGGCGCACATCATCAGGTACAGGATACATGCGCAACGCATTAAGACCACGGTCGAGCATGTGAGTCTGTATGCCCACTTCGTTGAAAGGCTTACAGAAAGCACGTACGGCCTCGTTAGGGTTTTCGCCAGCCAACAGGTTCACCTGCTCGAAAGCACCGCCGTTGGTTTCCACACGAGCAAAACATCCCATGTCGATGATTACCGGAGCAATACGTGCCAACTGATCTTTGCGGGGTTGAAACTTGCCAGACGACTGCCACATGTCGCGATAGACAAGACTGAATCTGATTTTCTTCTTCATAAGGCTAATAATCTCGTTAGTTATAGTTATTTCGTTGCAAATGTACAAATAAAAACCAATACTTACACCAAAAATCGGAGATATTTTGTACTTTTGCATCGAAAACTAAAAAATACCGATTATGACGAAGACAATACTGACTATTGCCTCGGCCTTACTTCTATTGGCTGCGTGTGGCAAAAAGGAGGCTCCGCAAGCCGAAAAAGCCACTGACAACTATCTGAAACGGCAACCGGGCGACTCAACCCTATATGGTCTGGCATGCGACGGTACTACCGATTCGCTCTTGGTGCTTCTCCCCTACACCGGTGCCGATCCTGACACCTTCGACATCATCAATGCCAGTCAGCAGAAACAGATATTCGGCAAACCGTTTATCGGTGACGAACTGGCTGTGATTCTCAATCCTGAAGACAAGGCAGAGGCGCTGACAGTCATCAACCTCGACGACCTAAAAGGACAATGGGCTTTCATGGTCAAGCCCAAACTGCGCGACTATGACAAGATGTCGCGTCGTCTTCGTCGGCGCATGATGGCAGAGATGCCCGATTCTGTCAAAGAATCATTGCTCGTACCGCGTGAGTATGTGTTGCAGTTTAAGCGTGGATACAGTATGACTACCAGAGGCATGAAACACCAACAGACAACCGACGAGATGAGTGCTGTGGTGTATCCAGAAATCAAGCGATACACGGAGTGGAGACTTTTCAACGGTAAGTTGATTATGGCTTCTGGGACGATGGAAATGCCATCGGGCACTAAAGGTACAAAGCAGAAGATTGACCGTGACACCTGTCGCATCGTAGAACTCACCAAAGACACACTTGTGTTGCGCTTCAGCGATGGCGACTGGAGTTTCTATCGCAAGAAAAACAACTAAGTGTTAGCCGTACTATAACAAATAAGGTGGAAGAGTACTCTTCCACCTTATTTGTTCTACTGGACCTTTATCCGGTCTTGTCTGCATCACAGTCCGTGCTGCATCATACGGTGCTCTGCCATTTGCTCATATTTTGTGCCAGGCAGTCCGTAATTGGCATAAGGATAGATGCTGATACCTCCACGCGGAGTGAAAATGCCAGTCACCTCGATATACTTCGGCTCCATCAGTTTGATGAGATCCTTCATGATGATATTCACACAGTCTTCATGAAAATCGCCGTGGTTGCGAAAAGAAAAGAGATAGAGTTTCAGACTCTTGCTCTCCACCATCTTTTCTGCTGGAATATACATGATTTTAATCTCTGCGAAGTCAGGCTGCCCTGTGATAGGACAGAGTGAAGTGAACTCAGGACAGTTGAACTGCACCCAATAGTCATTACCCGGATGCTTGTTGACAAAGGTCTCCAGCACCTCTGGCGCATAATCCATGCGATAGTCGGTTTTGCGGCCCAAGGCCTGCAAATGGTCTTCTTGTCTTGTTTCCATCAGAATGAAAAGATTTTAAAGATGTTGTAATTGATGTCTTCGTCATAGACATCCTCCTGGTCGTGACGCTTGGTAAATGCCACTACGCGGATGGTTACAGGCAGAACGATAATCTCGTAGAGTGTCTTGATGCACACCTGTGAAATGATGAGCGACGGCATCTCCTCCCAGGGAATCACACCACCAAGAGCGAGCGGGAAGAAGATAATCGAGTCGGCAGACTCGCCAAACACAGTACTGGCAATGGCGCGAAACGAGAATCCCTTACCTTCAGTCATCATTTTCATGCGGCTCATCACATAGGCATTGATAAACGAACCGGCGAGAAATGCCACGAATGATGCGGCAACGATACGCGGGGCCAGTCCGAAGATCTGATGGAATCCCTCGTCGCCATTCCAATAATCGGCACCGGGAATCCAGTCGGCTATTGCTCCAAACATCACAAAGAGGAAGTTCATGGCAAAGCCCAGCCAGATGAGCATACGTGTGCGACGGTATCCCCACACCTCGCATACCACATCGTTGATGATGTAGCTCACGGGGAATACGATAAGACCTGCCGTCACATTGACGAAACCAAATGAGATTTGCTTTGTTTCCAATACGTTTGCCGTAATGAGGCAGACACAGAACAGTATGCCGAAAAGCATAAACAGCACACTGACTTTTTGATTGTCGTGTTTCATATTCTTGTTTTGTTAAAGGGGGTTGAGCAAGTACCCCTAGGTTTTGCGCCTGCAAAGGTACGAATAAGTGAGTGAAAAGCAAAAGAAATCCAAAAAATTCTTTTGGTTTTCTGAACGTGAGTACCTAAGGTTCGTAGAACCAAAGGTACGAATAAGTGAGCGAAATGCAAAAGGAATCCAAAAAATTCTTTTGGTTTTCCGAACGCAAGTAGATTCATCAATCTGCCCGATTCTACAAAAATCATCAGAATATGTTTGGATGTTTTTATATGTATTTGTATCTTTGCAGAAAACTATAAAATATTATGGCAAGAAACAGAGAAGAATCATGGGATGCCATGTATCAATTGGCAGTAGCTTATGTCATGGAGCATCATCAGATGCCCGCCAAAAGCAACAAGGAGTATGCCAACATCTTGAACTGGTGGAAATACAATCGAAAGAAATATAACCAAGGAACGCTCAATAATAGTCATGCAGAAAAGCTGATAGAACTCAGTAAAATGCGGACGATACACGAACTACATTAATATATTGACGATGATGAAAACAAACAGAAGCCATCACTTACCTATGATTATCGCCATAGGCATGGCATTGAGCATCATTATTCCACTACAGGCCCTTGCTCAAAAGAAGAATCCGCCTCTGGTCTTTGCCCACGAAAACCAGCATCTGTCACTTATGCAGAAAGCATACTATAAAGAGCGTACATTGACAGCACAACCCTTGTTACCCAATCCTTTTCTGATGGACAACGGAAAGAAAGAGGTGAAACGCTACGGACAATGGGCACAGAGACGTGCCGAACTGTTGGCAAGTATTCAGAAATATGAAATCGGCATGAAGCCTGCGGTAAGCATGGACGATATTGATGCCCGCATGAACGGCGACACCCTTATCGTCGATGTACACGTGGACGGACAGACCCTGACTCTCTCGTCCGTCATTACTTATCCCAAAGGTGGTAAAGCACCCTATCCGCTCATCATCGGAGCCAGTCGCAACTCTATTCATGCACAACTCTTCACAGCGCGCAATATCGCCTTGATGACCTTCAGAGAGAGTCAGGTGAACAACTACACCCAATGGGGGAAGCACGACAGGCGCGGTCTGTATCAATTCGACCGACTCTATCCTTCGCTAACAGCCAATGGGGCCTATAGTGAATGGGCATGGGGATTCAGCCGACTGCTTGACGGACTACAGAAACTCGGTCCAGAACAAACACACATCGACATGAAGCATATCGGAGTGACAGGATGCTCGTATGCTGGAAAAATGGCGCTCTTCTGTGGAGCCATGGACGAACGCGTGGCATTGATCATCGCACAAGAACCCGGAGGCGGAGGTGCTGCGTCATGGCGTGTATCGCGCACCATAGGTAAGGTGGAAACACTCGACCGTACAGACTACAACTGGTTTTTGGAATCAATGAAGACAACATTCGCTGAAGAACGTGTAGATCTGTTGCCTCACGACCACCACGAACTCATTGCCCTGTGCTGCCCACGTGCCGTATTACTTTTAGGCAATCCTGACTACGAATGGCTGGCTGATCCTTCCATGTATGTTTCTGCAGAAGCTGCCATCAAGGTTTGGCAGCGTTTCGGTATTGCCGACCGCATCGGTTATTCCATCGTACCGGGACATGACCATTGCCAATTGCCCGAATCACAATATCCGGAAGTCGTTGCCTTCATAGAACGTTTCCTCTTGGGCAAGAGCGACACACCTACCACAATACGTATTGCGCCGGCAGACTATCAACAGAAATACGATGTGAAACGATGGGTCAACTGGTAGAGCGTATGAATAAAAAAGCTATTGTGATAGGAGCCACCTCCGGTATCGGACGCGAAGTGGCTTTACAACTGGCAGAAAAAGGATGGCTGGTAGGCATTGCCGGTCGGCGCACAGACCTTTTAAGAGAGGTGCAACGTCAGGCGCCAGAAGGTCGCATCGCTTGTCTCCGACAGATAGATATTACCAAGGATGATGCCTCTGACCTTCTGCAGGAGATGATCAGCGAGATGGGAGGCATGGATCTCTATTTCCACAGTTCGGGTATCGGTTGGCAGAACACCACGCTCGATATTGACAAGGAGCTGCAAACCGTAGCCACCAATGGTATGGGCTTTGTGCGGATGGTAGCTACTGCCTACCGGTGGATGGTAGGAAACCATAAGAAAGGACACATCGCCTGTATCACCTCGATAGCAGGAACCAAAGGACTGGGAGCCGCCCCTGCCTATTCTTCTACCAAGCGTTTCCAAAACCATTATATAGAATGTCTCTCCCAACAGGCGCGAATGCGTCATCTGCCTATCCTGTTCACAGACATCCGACCGGGTTTTGTAAAGACCGACCTCATTGCTGGCAATCATTATCCCCTACAGCTTGATGCCCATCGGGTGGCAAAAGCCATTGTCGATGCGATAGAAAGGGAAAAGGCTATCAAAGTTATCGACTGGCGTTATGCCATCCTTGTATTCTTTTGGCGCCTCATTCCCCATTGGCTTTGGACTCGCATGAAGATTGGGTAAGTGCCAAAACAACCATTTTTCTCTATATAAAAAAAACAACGTTTTCGTTAAGCCAAATGAGCAGAATAAAGCTCGCTTTAATTCTGCCATGGCGAGAAAACGAAGGAAAAATCCAACGTTTTCGTTAAGCCAAATGAGCAAAATAAAGCTCGCTTTAATTCTGCCATGGCGAGAAAACGAAGGAGAAATCCAACGTTTTCGTTAAGCCAAATGAGCAGAATAAAGCTCGCTTTAATTCTGCCATGGCGAGAAAACGAAGGAGAAATCCAACGTTTTCGTTAAGCCAAGTGAGCAGAGATAAGCTTGCTGAAGATAGGCGGCACCTCGGAAATAAAAGAAAAACAAGGTTTTTCTTTGTATTTCACTCGGTTTGCACTATCTTTGTAGCGGTAAAACAAAAACAATATGAAGAAAATTTTAACTTTGGCCCTAATGGCCATATCACTGGGCGCATACGCACAGGAAGATGTGTATAAAGTGCAGATGGATGCCATCGATGCACAGGGTGAACAAGTAATGAAAGAGTATCGTGCACTACGCGAGAAAGACCCTAAAGGGGAACTGCCGGAGACTAAAGCACGCATCGTACAGTTGTCAAACCAGATGGACTCACTCAGCGGAGTACAACTCAAACTGGTACGTACCATCATCCGCGACAATAAAAACAATACGATTCCTGCCAAATACATCCTCAGCGCCATGTACGACTTCGACTATAATGAGTTGAAGAGTATTCTCGATCCTACTGCTGCCTACTACAACTGCCCGGAACTCGACCGTCCCAAGAAACTCTTGGCGGGTATGGAGAAAAGAGCACCTGGCAAGAAATTTACTGATCTGCAGATGAACGACACAGACGACCGCTATGCTCCATTGAGCCAATGGGTAGGAAAAGGTCAGTATGTATTAGTGGATTTCTGGGCTTCATGGTGCGGTCCCTGCCGACAGGAAATGCCTAATCTGGTTGCCAACTATGAGAAATACCACGACAAAGGATTTGAGATCGTGGGTGTTTCCTTCGACCAAAAGAAAGAGGCTTGGGTGGAAGGCATTCAGAAACTCGGTATGAAATGGCCACAGATCAGCGACCTCAAAGGTTGGAAGTGTGCTGCAAGTGAGGTTTATGGTGTAGCAAGCATCCCTTCCAACATACTGGTTGACCCCAACGGCATCATCGTTGCCATGGATCTTCGCGGTGAGAAGGTTGGCGAGAAACTCAAGGAAATCTACGGAGAATAAACTACCGCTTATAAATATAATATGGGCTTTACAGCAAACAAACCTGCTGCAAAGCCCATATTTCTTTATATCGCAATGCTGGCTATGCCTGACTCAACAACCAAGCCATATAACCTAGGAAGCCTGCGGTAAGCACACCACCTTCCCAGCGTGCCACCGTATATCGGGTACGCGCAAAAAACCATACCAGAGCGACCGATACCAAGGTCATCAGCAGATCTATCATCGTGATACCGTTAATCTGCATCGGACAGATAAGAGCTGTCACACCAAGTATCATCAGTACATTGAACACATTACTGCCAATAACATTTCCGATCGCCATGGCAGAACGGCCTTTACGGGCTGCCACTACACTCGTTGCCAGTTCGGGCAACGAAGTACCGCCAGCCACAATCGTCAGTCCGATGACACTCTCACCTACTCCCAACGAAGTGGCAATACGAGATGCGGCACCGACAAACCAATCACTACCGAATACCAAGGCTGCCAAACCGACCACCACATAGATGATGCTCAACCATACCGATTGCGCCTTCACCTGTGCTGTTTCCGAATCATCGGCTTTGGCATGCTTCAACGTATAATACATGAATAGGACATAGCCCACCAGCAACATCACACCATCCAAGCGACCGATAGTATGTCCGGTGATGGTCCACGACAGTTGCCCGTCAATACATGCCAACACCAATAGTACCGATGCAATTACGGCAAACGGGATGTCTTTATGTACCGTAGAACGGCTGATGACCATCGGGGCTACCATGGCGGCACAGCCCACAATAAGCATCGCATTCATAATATTCGAACCGACCACATTACCCACCGCCAAATCGGGGGTGCCCTTCAATGCCGATACCAGACTGACAAAGAGTTCGGGTGCCGACGTACCAGCAGCCACAATGGTCAGACCAATGACAATTTCTGAAACATGCAGTCGACGGGCTAATGCCGAAGCACCTTCTGTCAGTCGGTCTGCTCCTGCCAATACAACAGAAATGCCGATAATCACGATAATGATGTCGAGTATCATAAAAACTATTTCTTGATCTCTAAAAGACTATTCTTCGTCATCCCAATCAAAATCATCGAAGCCCTCAAGCGACGGTCCGATAAAATCATCGAGCGCACGACGTTCCTTCTTCGTAGGACGACCTGTGCCACGGGCACGATCCACAAAACCGCTGATGCGGTTCATCTCCAGCAGTTCATACTGATCGGGAGTTGTCACATTCTCATAAATCTCAGGCAAGAGTTTGGCACCGACACGCTGCTCAATGGTTTTGAGAACCTTGAAAGAATAGGTGACGGGAGGCTTACGCACACTTACCGTCTCACCAACCTTCACCATACGTGAAGGCTTCACGTTGACACCACCGATAGTGACACGACCATTCTTGATGGCGTCAGCGGCAATGCTGCGTGTCTTGAAGATTCGTGCAGCCCACAGCCATTTGTCTATACGTGCCAGTTCAGCCATTCTGCTTCACTCCTTTCCCCAGCTTGTTATACTGGTTCATGGTGATGTCAATACCCGCCAACACAAAGCTGCGGATAATCTCCACACCAAGGTCAAGAGCCGGCTGAAGCGTCTTCATATCGTCGTCACTATAGCGTCCTAACACATAATCCACCTGCATGCCTTGCGGATAATCGTTGCCGATTCCCATGCGCAAACGGGCATACTGCTGTCCGATGAGTTGCTGGATATGTCCCAATCCGTTATGTCCGCCATTAGAACCATTGGCTTTCAGTCGGAAATGTCCAAGTGGCAGAGCAACATCATCGCTGATGACGAGCAAACGGCTCTGGTCGATATTCTCTTTGTTGAGCCAATAGCGCACGGCATTACCGCTAAGATTCATATAAGTGGTAGGTTTCAGCAGAAATACCTTACGGCCTTTGATAGAAACCTCTGCCACATACCCATAACGCTTGTCCTCAAAAACAATATTGGACGCTTTAGCAAAAGCGTCCAATACCATAAATCCAGTATTGTGGCGGGTCATATCGTATTCACTACCGACATTGCCCAAACCGACAATCAAGTATTTGTCCATGCTCTATGCAGTCAGATTATTCCGCAGTGGCAGCAGCCGAGCGAGAAGCACGGGTAGCCTTAACAGAGCAAACGATAACCTCTTTTGGAGTGGCGATCTCAAGACCTTCGAAGCTGAGGGCAGCCACCTTGATGCTCTTACCGAGCTCGAGGTTTGTAACATCGATGTTCAGAATTTCAGGAATCTGCTGATAAGGAGCGGTAACGTTGATCTTGCGGATCTGGAGCTGAAGCTTACCACCATCGCGCACACCCTGGGCCAGACCGTTGAGCTTAACGGGAATACCTACAGTGATGTTCTTGGTGTCGTTCACCTCGTAGAAGTCTGCGTGAAGCAGAGCATCGGTTGTTGGGTGGAACTGAAGCTCCTTGATGATAGCCTTGTGCTCTTCACCGTCGATGTTCAGCACTACTACATATACATGAGGAGTATAAACTACCTTGCGGAGTTCTGCCATAGAAGCTACAAATGAGAATGCTACGGGAAGTCCGTTCTCATCTTTCTTCTCACCATACAAATTACAGGGTACGAGTCCTTCTTTGCGAAGCTGTTTAGAGGCTTTTTTGCCCAAATCGGTGCGCTTCTGACCGTTTACGTTGATTTCTTTCATAATAATAAATGTGTTACTCTAAATTAAGTTGTTTTTGCTTAATTCACCATCACACGAAGCGAAAAAGCGGTGCAAAGGTACGAAAAATTTGTGAAATGCCCATAACATCCACTACTTTTTTACATTATTTCATCGCTTTTCTTGCACGAGAATGGATTTCTTTGTATTTTTGCACTTGATAAGAGTATCAAAATAATTATTTTCAACAGATTTATGATTAATCGGGAATTAATAAGAATCAAGACCGTTCAGTTAACCTATGCCTATTATCAAAACGGCAGCAAGAATATTGAATCGGCAGAGAAGGAACTTCTTTTCAGCCTCTCCAAGGCCTACGATATGTATGCCTATCTGCTGGCGCTCATTGTTGGCATTACAAAAGAGTCGCGCAGACATTTGGAGGTTGCCCAGGCGAGGGCACAGCGCGAAGGCACAGAAATGCCATCACAGAAGTTCGCTTACAACCGTTTTGCACTGCAGCTTGAAGAGAACAAGATGCTCAACGAGCTGATGGAAACACAGAAGAAATCGTGGAACGACAATCCCGAATTTCTTAAAAAGTTGTATCTTCAGATTACGGAAAGTCAGATTTACCACGATTATATGGCTGACGAGCAAGACGATTACGCTGCTGACCGCGAGGTATGGCGTAAGATTTATCGTACGTTCATTCAGAATAATGACGACCTTGACGCCCTGCTTGAAGAAGAGAGTCTTTACTGGAACGACGACAAGGACATCGTTGACACCTTCGTACTGAAGACCATCAAGCGTTTCGACGAAAAGAAGAAAGCCAGTCAGGAGTTGCTGCCAGAATACGACAGCGAGGAAGACAAGGACTATGCACGCAAGCTGTTCCGCTATGCCATCCTCAATGCCGATGAATATCAGCATCTCATGAGCGAAGCTTCCATCAACTGGGACTTCTCCCGTCTGGCCTATATGGACATCATCATCATGCAGGTGGCCATTGCAGAGATGCTATCCTTCCCCAGCATTCCCATCAACGTTACCATCAACGAGTTTGTAGAGATTGCCAAGGCCTACTCTACCCCACGCAGTGGCAGTTACATCAATGGTATGCTCGACAACATTGCCCATCATCTCATTGAAACAGGACGTTTGCTCAAGCGCATTGACGACAGAAACGATAAGATTACACAATAAAAACAATATTAACGACTATGACACAGATTATCCTCGCCGCACAAGCCGGTGGTGCCCAGGGTGGCAGCATGAGTTTTATCATTATGATGGTGGCTATCTTTGCCATCATGTATTTCTTCATGATTCGCCCTCAGCAGAAGCAACGCAAGAAGATTCAGCAGTTTCAGAACTCTCTGGCCGAAGGTCAAGAAGTTGTAACCGGCGGTGGCATCTATGGCAAAGTGAAGCGCGTTGACCTGGCAACAGGCATCATCGAAGTGGAGATTGCCCATGGTGTAGTTATCAAAGTTGATAAAAACTTTGTATATGACAATGTGGCTGCTACCATGCAGACCGCTCAAAAATAACATCCGGCATTCATGCCGCGACTATTAAGTCAGCATTTTGAATCCACAACACCTGACACGGATCACCAGACGTTTCTTGTTCAGCACCATGAGCAAGCAACTTCTGGTGTTTCTGTTTTTTCTTTTTCTATCGGGAGCTTTCTGGCTTATTCTCACTCTCAATGAGACCTACGAACAGGAAGTGAAGGTTCTCATACGCATCAAGGGAGTCCCTCGCAATGCCGTACTCACCTCGTCTGAGACAGATACCATCCGCGTCACCTTACGCGACAAGGGTTGGGTCATCATGGGCTATCTTTACAACCACACCACAATGGTCAATATTCCCTTCAAGACCTATGACCGAGGGCAAGGAAAAGGAGCGGTTAGCAGCAGTGAACTCAAACGCCTCATCGAACTACAACTGGAATCGTCCACCTCTATTATCAGCATGAAGCCCGACAGGGTGGATTTCAGTTATAACAACGGTGAGCGCAAGCGTGTACCGGTAAGATGGGCTGGCCGTGTCATCCCCGAACAGCTTTATTTCATCTCACATGTGCAATATTGGCCCGACAGTGTTGACGTTTATGCCTCAAGCGAGAAACTCGACAGCATTCGTGCCATGTTCACCGAGCCGCTCAACTATGCAGGATTCCGCGACACTTTGATGGTTGACTGCCGGTTGGCACATATTAAAGATGTGAAGGTTGTACCTGAATATGTGCGCATCGGATTCTTTACCGATGTTCTCACCGAAGAGAGTATCGATGGTGTAACCATTCAAGCCATCAACATGCCGAAGGGTAAAGTGTTGCGCACCTTCCCGCAAAAGGTCAAGGTGAACTTCATCACGGGTGTCAACCAGTTCAGGTCGTTGCGCCCAGAGGACTTCACCGTTGTGGCAGACTACCAGGAAATCATGCAGCATCCGTCTGACAAGTGTAACATCTACCTGCGCAATGTGCCTCATGGCATCAGTCGCGCCACTCTCGAAATGAAACAGGTGGATTATCTCATCGAAGAAGAATGAAGATAGGTATCACAGGAGGAATCGGAACAGGTAAGAGTTACGTGTGTCGCCTGCTCAAACAGCGTGACATCGAGGTTTACGACTGCGACGAGGCTGCCAAACGCCTCATTCGCACCTCACCTATTATATATAAAGGACTCTGCCAACTCATCGGCCCCGATGCTTTTCTCTGTCGGGCCGACAAAGACGAACACACGCTCAACAAGGCTGCCGTGACGCGTTTCCTCTTGCAGAGCGATACCCATGCGCAAGCCATCAACGACATCGTCCATCCTGCCGTATTCCGCGATTTCGAGGAGAGCGGCATCCAGTGGATGGAGAGTGCCATCCTCTTCGAATCAGGCATCAACCGCTTGGTCGATAAGGTTGTCATGGTGAGTGCTCCCGATGAGGTGCGCATCAACCGAGTCATGTCACGCGACCACATCAGCAGGGAGAAGGTGATGCAGTGGATGCAACGCCAATGGTCTCAGGAAAAAGTGCGGCAGCTGTCTGACTTCGAGATTGTCAACGACGGCATACAGCCCCTCGAACCACAAATAGAAACAATTATCAAACAATTAGCATACAAATCATGAAACAGACTATTTTAGCCATCTCGGGCAAACCGGGACTTTACAAACTCGTGTCACGCGGCAACAACAGCCTCATCGTTGAGGCACTCGATGCGACACATAAGCGCATGCCTGCTTTCGGCAACGACCGTATCACATCACTGGCCGACATCGCCATGTTTACCGAAACAGACGATGTGCCCTTGATGACCATCCTCGCCTCACTGCGTGATTTGGAAGGTGGCAAGGAGTCAAGCCTCAACTACAAGAAGGCAAGTCCTGCCGAACTCCATGAGTATTTCACCAAGGTGTTGCCTGAATGGGATCGCGACCGCGTTCACAACAGCGACATCAAAAAGCTCATTCAGTGGTACAACATCCTTGTAAAAGCTGGTGTTACCGACTTTGAAGAGGAGATGGCTCCCACAGAGGGCGACAATATCGACGACCGCAAAGCAGAATAATCCTGTCGTCAATATCCCCCAATCGAGTAGGAGGAAAACGAAGTAGTTTTCTTCCTACTTTCGTTTTCCGACCTCTCACACCACCGTACGTGCCGTTCGGCATACGGCGGTTCCTATTTTGGGTTCCATTCGAGATACGAATCCGTAAGACACGAGTAGCCCGCCTTCTTTAGATTCAGTGTGGATATTGCCGTGTTAACATAGTAGTTCTTTGCCATGCGCCAGTGGCTTTGGCGGGCATTGCCTATAGCCCATGCCTTATCAGGGCGGATTCCACACTTGATGAGGTTTGCCACCTTTGTCTTTGTTTTCTTCCAAGCCTTCCATATACACATGCGTATTCTACGTCTTAACCATTCATCGGTCTCTTGACAAAGACGTTTCATATTGGCAAGGTGATAGTATCCTACCCACCCTTGTATGTACTCTTTTAGCTTCTGCTTTCTCTTTTCGTATCCCCATCCGTTGCTCCGACTTGTCAGTTCTTTTAGCCTTGACTTCATCTTTGCCTTTGATTTCGGGTGTACGGTGAGTTGGCATCTACCCTTGTTTACATAAAAGGAGTAGCCAAGATATTTCACACCTCGTATGTATGAGACTACGGTCTTTTCCTTGTTCACCTTTAGGAATAGCTTCCCTTCTATGAATTTGGTTATTGACTCTCGTACACGTTCGGCGGCACGCTTGGTCTTGCAGAATATCATTGAATCGTCGGCATAGCGCACAAAGGGGTGTCCTCTGCGTGCGAGTTCCTTGTCCAACTCGTTCAGCATGATGTTGCTGAGAAGTGGGCTCAGCGGTCCTCCTTGGGGAGTGCCTTCCTCGCTTGCATGCCACAGTCCTTTGTCTATGACTCCGCTCCGTAGATATTTGTGTATAAGGCTGACTACTCTGCCGTCCTTGATGGTGCGGCTGAGTATCTCTATGAGTTTGCTGTGGCTCACTGTGTCGAAGAAGCGTTCAAGGTCGAGGTCAACTACGTACTTGTAGCCTTCATCGACTATCTTCTGCACTTCTCGCAATGCGTCATGGCAGCCTCTCCTCGGGCGGAAGCCGAAGCTTCGTTTGGAGAATTGGGGCTCATAGATTATTGTCAGTACTTGGTTGATGGCTTGTTGCACCATGCGGTCAACCACGGTGGGTATGCCCAACAGGCGCATCTTGCCGTTGTCCTTGGGTATCTCTACCCTACGGACGGGATTCGGACGGTATGTACCGTCAAGCAAGGAGCCTATCAGTTCATCCTTATTAGCCTTGAGCCATGGGAGCAACTGCTCGCATGGCATCTTGTCGATACCGCCACATCCCTTGTTCCTCACTACTGCCAAGTAGGCTTTATTGAAGTTGTCGGGGCTAAGGATTACTTCCAATAGGTGCTCCTTGTCAAATGGAACTTCCACGATGTTGTCTTCGGTCATCCAAATGAAAGTCTGCACTCCCCCATACATTTCGGATTCCGTCCTATTTCTTTGGGGGCAGTCATTAGCAAGGGCTGATGTTTTCTGCATTCTATCTTTCATAAGGTAACTTTCAATTACTAATCGTTTAATTGTTAGGTTCAGCCCTTCATGGAGCGTTACCGATTACTCCACTACTATGGCTTCTGCTGACTTCTCACGGCAAGCTTTACTCCGTGGCTTTTGTAAGAGAAACTAATCACCACGTCCGTGAGACCTCCTCAGATAAGGGCGTTGTCTTTCCATCTTATGCCTACTTCATTTACACCGACCGTTCCGAATAGCTATCGGGTTTTGGTTCGTTTAGCAACCTTACCCACGGTCAAATGCCTTGTATGAAGTTTCTGTTCGTTAGACCAGATGTTTGCCGCCGGCTTCCTTCAGATTCCACCTCGCGATGGACA
Organism: Prevotella sp. P5-126; assembly: GCF_002251185.1. Classification (NCBI taxonomy): domain Bacteria; kingdom Pseudomonadati; phylum Bacteroidota; class Bacteroidia; order Bacteroidales; family Prevotellaceae; genus Prevotella; species Prevotella sp. P5-126. The sequence continues at coordinate 110,041 of NZ_NPIZ01000050.1, read as the reverse complement.
CCCTTGCCTTGGGCTATGTGATTCCCGCTATTAGGGCTCACTCGGGACTTACACCCGTTAGACAATGCTCATGCCGAGCGTACTAAGAAAGGTGCAGACCAATAATAATGGCCTGCACCTTTTCATGTATTGTTGAAAACAGTTGATGTTAGAATCTGCGAGGACCGCCGAAGCCTCCACCAAAGCCAGGACCGCGCATGCCTCGACGGTTATCATGTGGACCGCGCATGCTCGACTTGCCTCCGAAGATATTCAGCCTGTATGATGCGGTCAGCATGGCATAGTTGGTAATGGCGTTGTATTCCGTATCAGCACGCTGCATGGCGTTGACCGTGCGGCTGAAGGTGGATTGCTGATGAAGGATGTCGTAGAGCTGGAGTGACACGGTGAGTGCGTTGCCACGGAGGAACGACTGCGAGAGTTGTGCATTCCATATCAGTTCGTTGGTATTCATCGACGAGTCGCTGAAACCACGACGACTGTTCATATTGAGTCCTGACGACAGTTGCGTACCCCACGGTGCGGTCAGCATCAAACTGGCACCATAGGAGAAGGTCCATGTGTCGAGGTTGTTGTTGGCCTGCAGTTTACTGCGAGCGTGCATATAACTGAGTGAACCGTTGAGTTCAAATTCCAACCAATCGTTGCGGTAGCTGGCAGCAATGCGTTCGCTGAGATTCGTAGTGCGAGTGGTTGACTTCTGTGAGTCTGCCTTATCCACACTGACATATCCTACACTGTTGCTGTAGTTCACCGTCGTGAAGGTGTTCACATTGAAATAGGCAGCAGTATCGATTGCGGTATTGAACATAAACATACCGAAGGCATTCCAGTTGCCGTTGATATTCTCAGGCCGTGTGGTTCGTCCACCGGTTGTCTTATCGTAGGTCACCATATTGGAGATGGAGTTGTCGGTAGTTGAAAACATCAGATGCGCCATAATGCTACGCTGATGATTCTGGATATAGTTGTTGTAGAAAAGACGGAAATTTTGGGTGAACGATGGTTTCAGTCCTGGGTTACCCTTCTTGACGTTGAGTGGATTGCTGTCATCGGTAATATCGAGCAGATCGGTCATTGAAGGCTGACTGGTACTTCCGCGGTAGGTGAAGCGCAACTGACTCAACTTCGAAATCTTCCAACGGAAATCGGCTGTCGGGGTGACATTGGTCACCGTACGGGTGGTATCAGTATGTACGCTCTGATAGTCCTGCACGAAGTGTGACTTCTGTGGCACTACCTGCACACCCACATTGAAATTATAGTCTTTTTTTATCACGCGCAACATGACATCGGCTGTGTGGATGTAGTTTTTATATTCCGAATAACGGCTGAGCTTATTGTCGCGATAGTTGTCGAGCGAGGCATTGCCCAGGAACGAGAGGTAACTGTCCCACTGGCGGTAGTCTGCATCGACATCAAAGAAGTTGGCGTTGATATTGCTGAGGTCGTAAGTACCACGGTCGCTCTTCGAGTATTTATACTGATACTGGTAACTGAACTGCAAATAAGTTTTGGGCAGGATAGGTTCGCTGTAGAGGGCCTTGATACTGTAGTTCCAGTTGGTAGTGGGAGTCACGGCGTATCTGTTGGCTTGATAGGTTGAGTCGCTACCCGCACTATTAAGCAGTTGGAAATACTCCACCATACTGTTGGTAAACGATTTGCTCATGCCGTCACCATAGTTAGCGCCCAGGGTCAAGGTCACGTTGCGGCCGTTGGCATTCAACTTGCGGTTCATCTGCAATTTTGCACCAGCATTTTTCGAGTCGCTATAACTGAGCGAGTTGTCGTTGTTACGGTTTTTGACGAGTCCGTCGTTGCGCATGGCTTCCACCAGTTCATCATTGTTGAGGGGGTCGTTGCCATAGGTATAGGGGTCGTCATCAAAGGTCAGCGAATAACCTTTGCTGAGTCCGTCGTTGGAACCATAGGTGAAGTGCGGACGAAACATGATATTGGTCATGCTGTCGGGAGTCCATTCCAAACGCATGCGTACATCCCAGTTGTTGGATCGTGTATAGTTCTGGTTACGGCTGTTGCCAAAGGTAGAGGCTGTTCCGCTTAGGAAGTTTTCGGTTGATTTCAACACATAGGCATCACCGTCGCTGTGGTTCCAGCGCACACTACCGTCGAGAATCAGCTTATCGGGAATCTCATAGTTGAGGTTGAAGCCCACCATCTTGGTAGCTGTCAGTCCCTGTCGTCCACCGCCGAAGCGTCCACCGCCACCGCCGGGGAATCCCATATCGTTTACATTGTTAGCACTCATCATACCGAAGGCCTTAAGGTCTTTGCTCTGCGTACCGCCAAAGGCACGGTTGCTGTAACGGTCTTTCGTACCAGCCCCGAGATTTACGTTGAGCATCTGTCCGTGGTTCATGCCCTTCTTCACACCGAAGTCGAGCACGGTTTCCTCTTCGCCATCATCAATACCTGTCACACGCGCCTGGTCACTCTTCTGATCGTATGCCCGCACACGTTCTACAATAGAGGTGGGCAGATTCTTCATGGCTGTCTTGGTGTCACCTGTCATAAACTCCTTACCGTCGATCAGTATTTTTTTCACCTCCTTGCCGTTGATGGTGATCTTACCTGAGTCGTCAACCTGTGCACCAGGGAGGCGACGCACGAGTTCTTCCACTACCGATCCTTCTGGAGTGCGGTATGCTGAGGCATTATATACAAAGGTGTCGGCCTTGACAGTCACCTTGGCTGCATGTCCGGTAACGGTGGCTCCTTTCAGCATAATAGCATCGGGCGAAAGGGCAATAGTGCCCAAAGCCACATTCTTGTCGGCTGTCACATTGATGCGCTTGGTATAGGTTTTAAATCCCACACAGGTCACCTGAATAATATATCGGCCTGTGGCTGGTGCTTTCAGCGAGAACTGTCCATTCAAATCAGTCAACACACCTTTCACCATCGTACTGTCTGTCTTCAACAGGCGTACGGTGGTCTGTGCCACTGGATCCTGCGAGTCGTTTTCAATCACTTTACCCGTAATGGAGCGCTGCGCCATGGCTATTATGGCAATGGTCAACGTCATCAGGGTCATTAGGAATCTCTTTTTCATTTTCTATAGGTAACGTTTTAAGTTCAATCTGGGGTTTTTGACGCTTAAATCGCCAAAGAGTTTAACCCAAAAAACAGGAAAAATGCCCATTTCGTCAATTATCTATAACTTTTATAGACGAAATTGCAAATTTTATACTAATTTTGCAGACAGAAATGAAACAACAGAAGGTTATCATATCACAAAACATTCGGAAAGCACTCGACGAAGCTGTAGCGGCATGTAGCCACGACCGTCTTTTGGTGCTTGTTGATGAAACAACGCTCAAAGCATGTTGGCCTCTGGTCTGCCAATGTCCGTCGATGCACGATGCACAGTTGATCACCATCGGCTGTACCGACACTCACAAGACGCTCGATACCCTATCCTTTGTTTGGAGCGAAATGCAACGCCTTGGTGCCACACGCCATTCGCTGATGGTCAATCTGGGTGGTGGCATGGTCACCGATTTAGGTGGGTTTGCTGCTTCCACATTCAAGCGCGGCATTGCTTATATCAACATCCCCACTACCCTGCTCTCTATGGTCGATGCCAGTGTTGGCGGCAAGACGGGCATCAATTTCGGAGGATTGAAAAATGAAATCGGTGTATTCAACAATGCCTGTTGTGTCATCCTCGATACTGAATTTCTGCACACCATGGATCGGGAGAATATTCTCTCTGGCTATGCGGAGATGTTGAAACACGGACTGATTTCCACCAAAGAACGCTGGAGTCAGTTGGTTTGTTTCTCCCCTGTCACCTCGCACATCACCAGTGAAATGGTGGCTGATAATGTGAGTGTGAAGCAACACATCGTGACGGAAGATCCCACAGAGCACGGCATCCGCAAAGCACTCAACCTCGGACATACGGCAGGACATGCTTTCGAATCGTTGGCATTGGAGCGCCAGCCTATTCTTCACGGCTATGCGGTAGCATACGGACTGATTGTGGAGTTGTATCTCTGTTGTGTCAAGACTGGATTTCCCACCGACATCATGCGTCAGACCGTGGCATTCATCAAGGAGAACTACGGACGGATGGCAATCACCTGCGACGACTATCCTCGACTGATAGAATTGATGCACCACGACAAGAAGAATGTGGGCAACACCATCAACTTCACGCTTTTGGGCCATGTGGGCGACATCCGCATCGACCAAACAGCTACTGAAGACGAAATCAAAGAGGCACTCGATTTCTATCGTGAGTGCTGAACCGATATACCCATCATGATGCTTTGGCATCATTTCGTTCTACTACCTATTTATAATACTAACAACCGAAAAGAGGGACGAATCCATGAGGACACGTCCCCCTTATGTTTTCTGTCCCTTTCTATGCTGATTGATGATCTGTGATTATTGAGCGTCATCCATGCATTCCGTGTGCAACCGCCATTTGTTCAGCTTCGGCACGTGCAGGTTTGCCGGTCGCAGTCTGAGGCAGATGTGCTACGGTGAAGATGCTTCGTGGTTGCCAATAGCGAGGCAGATGATTACGACAAATGTTGCGAAGGCCTTCCCTGTCATCACTCTCCGTCAGCATGACCACCTGTTGCCCCAATACCGGATGGGGTGCACGGGTTATCATCAACGGCACATCGGTATAAGCATGCAACAACCGCTCCACCTCTTCCATCTGAATCTTGATGCCACCCGAACATATCACATTATCGCGCCTGCCAAGAATACGGAAACATCCGTCAGCACGCAGTTCCACGATATCGTTGGTCACGAGCACTCCCTCATGTACGGCAGGAGCATCTATCGTCAAACAACCTTCGGCGGTAACCGACAGACCGACACCTTCAAAGGGTTTGTACCATTCCGACCGTTGCGGCCCGTTGAGCCGGCGGAGGGCGATATGCGACAACGTCTCGGTCATTCCGTAGGTGCTCCATACGGCATGTGGGAAATCTCGGAGCTGTGCAGCCAATTGATCATCGATGGATCCACCGCCGATAATCAGTTGCCGAATATCCATGATCCGTTGCCGTTGTTCATCATTCTTCAGCGATTGCCACACCTGCAGGGGCACCATGGCAGCAAAGTCAATCTGCTGTAGTGATGGAGGCAAGAGGGCAAGAGGATGGCTGCTGGGTTCTACCGTTGTCAGCCGCAGTTGACTCACCAGCGACCTGACCACCATCATCTTGCCGGCTATATAGTCGAGTGGCAGACAGAGCAATGCGGTGTCTCCTGCTTTCAGTCCGAGGAAACGGCAGGTAATACGTGCCGACGCTTCCATGCGTCGTTTCTCCACCCACAGGGGTTTGGGTTTCCCTGTCGATCCACTGGTGTGTACGAGCAGGGTGTCACAGTCGTTGTGCCATTCCTCCAAAAACTCTTCTATCTGCATCGCCATAGTTTGTCACCCTTGATGGTCAGCGGCATGGGTATATTATCCGTAAAGAGTTGGCCGGTGCCCAGTCCTTGGGGCATGCGGATGGCAGAACCGTAGATATCGGCTGTGAGTTGGGCAATGGCGTCAAGACCGACATTACTCTCCAATGCTGAGGTTATCCAACTGCCTATTCCCATATCGCGAGCTGTCTCTACCCACTCTCTTACTCCCATCATACCGCCATGCAATGAGGGTTTCAATACGATATAAGCGGGACGGATGATGTTGAGCATCTGTCGTTTTTGGTCTCTGTCGTTCACACCGATGAGTTCTTCATCGAGTGCGATGGGCAATGGTGAGTTGCGACAGAGTTCTGCCATGAAGCTCCACTGCCCGGCACGAATGGGCTGTTCGATGGAGTGGATTGCATATTGCGCTAAGAGTTCCATGCGGTAGAGTGCATCTTCAAAGTCAAATGCTCCGTTGGCATCGACACGCAGCTCCACCTCCCGATGGCTGTATCTGTTGCGTATGCGCTTCACGAGTTCGAGTTCATCCTCAAAGCGGATGGCACCAATCTTGAGTTTCACGCAGTGGAATCCCTGGTCGAGTTTCTGGTCGAGCCGTTGGGTCATCTCTTCGAAATTGCCCATCCATACCAGTCCGTTGATGGTGATTCCCTCTTCTCCCCTGCTGAATGGGGTATCGAAGATGATGTCACCCGCTTGCAGATGGAGCATGGCGGTTTCCAGTCCGAAGAGCATCGAGGGATAGTCGCGCAGGAGTTCTGGGTCGAAACATCCCGTCTGTTCTATCTGGTCGCAGAAGCGGCGCAACAGTTGGGCGTAGTCTGAACGGTCGTCACAACTGAGTTGGGGTAGCGGAGCACATTCTCCCACGCCCTGACGATTGCCATCGGTGACGGTCACAAACCACGACCGACGGTCGGTATAGATGCCTCGTGATGTTCCGGCAGGCTGTCGGAAATGGAGCACCCGCTCTTCCAAATCTATCTTATACATTGCTGATCAGGGGATTTGAGGGTATTTGTCAAAATCGGGTTTGCGCTTCTCCAAGAATGCCTTGCCACCCTCTTGTGCTTCATCGAGGAAGTAGTAGAGCATGGTAGCATCGCCTGCCAACTGCTGAATACCGGCTTGTCCGTCGAGTTCGGCATTGAGTCCGGCTTTGATCATGCGCAAAGCAATGGGTGAACGTTCCATCATCTCTTCTGCCCATGCCACACACTCGTCTTCCAGTTGGTCGAATGGCACGACCTTGTTGACCATGCCCATGCGTTCTGCCTCCTGTGCTGAATACTGGCGACAGAGAAACCATATCTCGCGGGCCTTCTTCTGTCCCACCATTCGTGCGAGGTAGGATGCACCGAAGCCGGCGTCAAAGGATCCGACCTTAGGACCGGTCTGTCCGAAGATGGCATTCTCCGATGCGATGGTCAGGTCGCACACCAGATGGAGCACATGACCGCCGCCGATAGCATAGCCGTTGACCATGGCAATAACGGGTTTGGGCAGTCGGCGTATCTGCATCTGCACATCGAGGACACTCAGTCTGGGCACGCCTTCTTCATCAATATATCCTCCACGGCCTTTCACATGCATATCGCCTCCCGAACAGAATGCTTTGTCGCCGGCACCAGTGAGCAGTACGACGCGGATGCGCTGCAGTTCACGACAGATGGCGAAGGCCTGACTCAGTTCGAGGGTAGTCTTTGGTGTGAAGGCGTTGCGGTACCGTGGTCTGTTGATGGTAATCTTGGCAATGCCGTTGTATTCTTCGAAGAGGATCTCTTCAAACGCTCTGATGGGTTTCCATTGTCTTGTTGTCATAGTCTGTTTCTTTACACGTTTATTATCATTTTGGAGTTCCATTTCATGGCACCTTTTCTCGCCATGGCAGAATTAAAGCGAGCTTTATTCTGCTCATCTGGCTTAACGAAAACGTTGGATTTCAACCTTCGTTTTCATCCTTCGTTTTTCGCTTCATTCCCACATCGTCGGTTTCTCCTTTTCAGCTCCCATGTTCCTCCCATTTTGTCCCATCGTCGCCCGCCTGATTCTGGGATTTAATGCGGATTCACTGGTGACTTACTGAGGAGTTGCCCACGTCTGTGTGCGGACGGAATGTTCAGTGCGATGAGTGATTCTCTCTTGGACTTCGGTGCAAAGGTACGAAAAAAAACAATAGGTTGTTCCACTTGTCGCCAACTTATGATGGAAATGTCCGTCACCTTGTTACATTTCTCTGTGTATCAATGCGTTACAAAGCCTAATTTTGGAGTGTAAATCTTAGCGGTTATTGTATGTTACTGAATATAAGGCAGATAAGTGGAGCGCTATACGTTTATTGGCTTGAACCTGTGGTAAAATCATGGGTATGCTGTTAGACGCTGTAATAGAAATGAACCATAGTGTTAGAGCGCCAACTGCGTTTTACAGTTTTACAGTTTTACAGTTTTTATAAACGGTTTCTGACTTTCGAGCCGATTTTTTATATAATATATATATATATATTTATATATAATTTATATTTGTTGTTAATTTTATAATTGTTAAAATCTCTTAATTGGTAGAATTTTCAGCTTTTTCAAAACTGTAAAACTGTAAAACTGTAAAACTGTAAGTTGTTAAAATGTAATAAAAATTATACCGAAAGAATGATGTAAGGAGTATGTGTGCAGCATAAAAAAACGAAATAATTCAAATCTTGCATGGCAATTTGATGATTTTGTATTACCTTTGTCTCCAAGAAAACTAAGAATCATGCTACAGATACGTTGCAAGAATAATAATATAACCAAGAGTTTCCCAGAAGGAACCTCACTATTGGAAGTCTATCAAGACTACGCCGAAGAACTAAAAATGCCGTTCCCAGTGGTCTCTGCAAAGGTCAACAATACCTCGCAGGGACTGAAATTCAGACTCTTTCAAAACCGCGACGTGGAGTTTCTCGATGCCCGCGAAGGCTCTGGGCGACGCGTCTATGTGCGGTCGCTGTGCTTTGTGCTCTACAAAGCCACGGCAGACCTCTTCCCTGCCAGCCGGCTCTTTATAGAACATCCGCTGTCGGGAGGATTCTATTGTAATTTCAAGAAGAAAAACGGACAACCGCTCACCGACGATGATGTCAAGGCTTTACAGCAACGCATGCAAGAGATTATCGACCTCGACATGCCGTTCCGACGCACCGAAGCCACTACCGACGAGGCACTTCGGGTGTTTAAGGATCGACACTTCTCTGATAAAGTGCAACTGCTCGAAACCTGCGGTCAGATCTATAGCGACTACTATACGCTCGGCGATACTGTTGATTATTATTACGGTCCGTTACTGCCATCGGCTGGTTACCTCAAGGTATGGGGACTGGAACGCTGCCACGATGGACTGTTGCTGCGCGTACCTGATAAAAACAATCCGTTGCAGTTGGCAGAACGCATCGAAATGCCTCGCACCTTCGAAGTGTTTGCCGAGAAAGTGCATTGGGACGTCATCATGCGACTCTCTACGGCGGGCGATGTCAACCAAGCCGTCATCAATGGTCACGCTTCCGAACTCATACAGGTCAGCGAGGCATTACAGGAAAAGAAAATCGTAAAGATTGCAGAAGAGATAGAAACCCGCTTCCATCGGAAGGAAAAACCGCTGCGACTGGTGCTCATCACCGGTCCGTCAAGTTCGGGAAAAAGCACTTTCTGCAAACGACTGTCCATCCAACTGCTGGCTTGTGGACTGCGCCCGCTCTCCTTCTCTACCGACGACTATTTCGTCAACCGCGTCGATACACCACTGCTGCCCAACGGACAATACGACTTCGACAACGTAGAAACCGTCGATTGCCAACTGCTGAGCGATCATCTGCAACGCCTCATGAAAGGTGAAACGGTGGAAGTGCCTGAATACAATTTCGTCACCGGACGACGTGAATACAATGGTAAGAAGCTATGCCTGACCGATGACAGCGTGCTCATCATCGAAGGTATTCATGCCCTCAACCCCAGACTCACACAGGGTGTTGACGACTCGCTGAAATTCCGCATCTACATCTCTGCGCTCACCAGCATTTCCCTCGATGCGCACAACTGGATTCCCACACAGGACAACCGACTGCTGCGACGCATCATCCGCGATTATAATAAAGGTGCCTATACGGCACAGGAGACCATCAGCCAATGGCGCAATGTCTGTGAAGCAGAAGATCAATGGATTGCGCCATTCCAGGAAACAGCAGACGTGATGTTCAACTCGGCACTCAATATCGAGTTTGCCGTGCTCCGTCCTCACGCCGAACTGATTCTTGCGGCTGTGCCTCGCAACTGTCCGGAATATGCCGAGGCACACCGCCTCTTGAAATTCCTGCATTATTTCATCCCCATTTCCGACCGTGAGATTCCGCCCACCTCTATCATGCGCGAGTTTGTAGGAGGATCAAGTTTCAAGTATTAACATCACCCTAAAAAGACCATACCGCCATGCACTACAATTTAACATTACCTATATTCTATTCAGATGTCTGTCTCATCTTCATCGTCACGGGCATCATCTGTGCCGTAGTGCGTTGGTTCCACATGTGTCGGCCCTACGACCAAGAGGCTGACTATTACTATCCCGCACGCCGACAGGTCACATTCTTCTGTGCAGCCGTGATACTGCAACTGCCCTACTTCCTCTGCCCTATGAGTGAGGCTGCCTGGCAGTATGTGCGCATCTTCTGCATCATCTTCTACCCGTGCTGCTTCTCTATGCTATTTCAGCGCTACTTCCATCGGAAACCATTGGCCGGACTCTTCAACGTGACCGTCTTCACCATTCCTATCTCATTACTCACCGTCATGGCAGTAACCATCCTTGCAGGTAGCGGCAACTGGTTGGAACAGCATTACCATTGGTTTCTATGGGTGATGGTGGGATTCAGCGTATTACTCACCGCACGACTTCTGGGTGTTATCCACCGCATCACACAACTCATCGACAACTACCACATTCAGAACTATGCCACCGAGGACGACTTTCCACTGCGCTTTGCCGAAAAAGTCATTTGGATGCCGGTGGTATGGATAGGCATTGCCTGGTTCCCCTTGGTCATAGGCAGTCGCCTGCTCATGGCTATCATCCATATCGTCTTTTCCGTTTGGATGGTTATATTCCTCTGTCTCATTCTCCATCCACAACGGTCAAAATCCGTCAATGATAACAAAAACACTACACAGAATGACGACCAAAGGCTGTCGATGGCGCAGACCGACACGCCTGCTGAAACAACTGACGACACCGAGAACGACACGGAGGCTACGACAGAGACAGAACAGCAGGAAGTGATTCTGGACGATGCAGAAACAGTGTCCGTGACTGAGTCTGCAACAACCGAGAAACAGCAACCACAGGATCAAATGCCTACCGAAACAGAACCGTTGGCAGAAACAGAGTCTGACGATCCGCTCTCGGAGAATGTCCAGCCAGATACGATCACCATAGAAGATATTGTTGCGGACAATCCTGAGGAGGAACCCGTCGCTGAGGCAGAGACACAGCAAGTCACAACAGCAACTACCGCTCCTAAGGTTGCCAAACTGCGAGCACGCTATAGTAAAGAGGCTAAAGAGGCTGTGTTGCAGGTTATCTTGCAAAACTATCGCGACAAACATCTGCTCAAGACTCAAATTCTCTCTGGAGTGGATAAGGGCCTGCGTTCAGGTGCCAGTCGTTTTATTGCCGAAGTGGGTTACTACCGTCTCGTCAACATGTTCCGTTTGGAATATGCTCGCCTTTATGCCAATGCCAATCCTGCTTCCACTCAAGTGGAAGTGGCATACGAATCGGGCTTCATCTCAGACTCTGCCTACTGTAAAGCCAAGCGCAATATCCAAGATATCAACACCGATTTTGTGAAGGGTGTCCACCTCTAATATCCTTTTTCGGAGCACCAACGAAAACAAAATCCGTGAGATTCGCATGCGACAATGAAATAGTGATGATCATAACATATCCATGCAGAAGCACCCCCAAACTACACGTTAAAAGCAAGAAAAGGCCAAAAATGCACGTTAAAAGCAAGAAACAACAGCCTTAAAACGCAACAAGTGGCCGTTAAAAGAAAGTTAAAAAGTGTTTAGTCAACGGCAAAAGAAAGTGAAAACTAAAATTTTTCTAAAATCTTCGAATTATGTTTCGTAACTTTGCAAACGAGAGTAAAATTCTCCACACCTAATAACTATACCGCGCTGACACAACCATAAAACGAAGGACGAAGAATGAAACCAACCATATCAATATATATAAACTTACAAAAACATCACGAAACTGAAGAACATGAGAATGAACAAGCACAACCCCACTGTCAAATGACTGTCGACAGCATTGCTTGCGATGGTCTTTTTGACAGTGGCATGCGAAAGCGATGACTTCAAAGGTAAGCATTGCTTGGGTATGTCCTCCAAGATTTCTTGCCGACAGGCAACCCCAAAAAGGTCACACGGAAATCACAGAAATCACAGAAATGTTCGATTCTGCTCATCTGGCTTAACGAAAACGGTGGCAAGAGTATTGTCCAACGTTTGACTAAGGTGTTATCAAAAGAGATCATTCATCGTCACTTCACTATTCACCAATCCGCTGTACATATTCTGCTTCACACCATAAGTCGTGATGAAAGTATGCAACAAGGCTTTCTTCGTCTTGGTTGCCACAGAGAATGAAGACATTCTGTCACGCAGTCGCTGCTCATAGCTGGCATCTATCACAAACTCATCTTTGGCATATTTCATCTCACAAATATTGATCGTGTCGTCGGCACGATCAATCAACATATCAATCTGCCCGCCTCGCCACTCAGCACCAGTAGAATCCACAAAAGGACGACAAGACCAGGAATAAACATTCGCCAAAACACCGGAAATGCCCAATGTTTTTTTGATTTGTGGGATATGATGCAGGCACACCTGTTCAAAAGCATAGCCACTCCAGGCTGTGCGACTTCCCGAATTGCTCATGTTACTCCAAAAATTCTGATCCTGTCCACTGTTATTTGCCACAAAACGGGTATAGAACAATGAGTATAAATCAGTTAACTGATAAATGGCATCCCTTTCACTCTTTCCTATGGTAGAATATTTTCTGATAAAGTCACATTTCTTCAGATTCTCCAGGATTTCAGATAGCTGTCCACCACCTTTCAGTTTCAATTCAGCCATCAATTCCTTACGAGTCATCCCCTTCATTTTTTCTGAAAGCACTTCTACTATCTTACGATAATGCATGGAGTCATGAAATAGGGATCGGAAGAGAAAATCAAACTCTCCACGTAATGGTGAATCCTGCGAGAAAAATAATCTATCAATGCACACGTCTAATGGTACACCATGCTCCAGCATGTCAAGATAATAAGGAATACCTCCCAATATCATATAGACATCCAACACCTGCTGACGGGTAAGAGACAAACCTTTCAAGTCGTTTAAGAACTGCTCGGTCTCACCCAGAGAGAACGGAGCCAGATAAATCTGACGAGTTACACGACCATACAGTCCGCCCTTATCGCCTATAAACTTGGACAACATCCACGTAGTCGAAGAACCACAGACGATAAGTTTCATATTAGGAACCATTGAAGCCCATGAATTCCAAAAATAGCTGAAAGCTGCGATGAAATTACTTTTGGGTGTATCCATCCAAGGCAATTCATCAAAGAACAGAACTAACGGTTCTTGTTGAGACACCCCCGACAGATATTCTCGTAAAGCAGCAAATGCCTCAAACCAAGTTTTCAGTCTCGGCACAGTCTGTTTAGTATAATGTTCCAATGCCATGCGAAACTGCTCCAACTGTACAGCACGGCTCACTTCATACATTCCTATAAACGAAAAAGCAAACTGGTCATTGAACATTTTTCGAACCAAAAAAGTCTTTCCTACACGCCTACGACCATAGATTGCTATCAGTTCTGCCTTGCTGCTTTTACAACGCTCCAGTATGAGTTTTTGCTCATACTCACGTCCTATTATCCCGTTTGTATTCATAACGTTCTGATTTTATTTCATTTATACCGTATCTTATTGGTGCAAAGATAAACAAAAAAACTGAGACACGCAAGGATAGCACCGCCCTAACTACCTTTTTTAACATAGTTAGGGCGGACTTATAAGCGATAGCGCCGCCCTAACTACCAATTTTTATATAGTTAAGGCGGTACTATCTCAAACTCATCCTCCCTTTTTTGTCGCACACGGAAAGATTATTATCCACGGAACACACGGGAGAATACGGATTTTTTTAGTAGCCTGAAGGCTAGAAATCTTTGGGGGAAATCTTTTTAAAGATGTTGCGCGAGCGCAAGAAATATTTTATTGAGATATGATTAAAATTAAATATTAATTTCTGGCCATAGGCCAAAGTTTTTTCTCAAAGATTTCCTCCAAAAATTTCTTGCCGACAGGCAACCACCAAAAACAATCCGTTTAAATTCCGTCTAAATTGGCATATGCCTTTGTTTTCTCGCCACGGCATAATCAAAGCGAGCTTAACTTCGTTGACTTTCCCCACGTTCGGAAAACTTAAAGCGAGCTTGATTTTTCGTTCACTTAATCGGAAAGTTCGATTCTGCTCATGGCTTAACGAAAACAATCCGATGATTGTTACTTTTGTCCTTACAGGACGTACTCGGGTACATTGCACAATGTCCCCAGGGTGTTACCCTGGGCTAAGAAAACCATTGGGCTTTCAGCCCGCCTTTGCTTGTTTTGTTATTTCCAGCCCACCACTGCTTGTTTGGTTACTAACGCCCCGAATGGGGCAACATCTTCTTAGCCCAGGGTAACACCCTGGGTATGTATGGTTATTTTTTCAAACGTCCTGTAAGGACAAAAGTAAAATCCGTGAAAATTTACGCACTGGACAACGCCACGAACAGTATCAAGTTCAAGTACAAATATAGCAGTCATCATCTCCCAATCACCATTGACTACGGTAAGAACATCTTCGATGATCCATTCCACCGCACCTTCGACTAACACCAATCACTATGCAATCAATCCACATCACCACCCTCCGCAAAATCCTATCCAGTCCCGAACCCATCGACATCCGTCTATGGACTCGCAGCGGTGAGATCCAGTCCTGGCACCGTTGCATCTCCCTCAAATATGACTTCTATAAAGGCACAAGACGAATGAAACTGCTGGACTCAAATGAAATCCGGCAGCTTCGAGATGTGTGTATATTTGAGGTGAATGGCATGGAGGTGTATATGTAGAGTAGCGAATTTGGCTAAAATTGTCAAATTCCTAAAGAAACTGTCTTATTTTTAAAAGAATAGTATTACCTTTGTTCCGAAAAAGTGGAACATGTACCACTTTTTCGGAATGTATGATAGTTAACAGAAGCACTTATATCGACCAACTGATTCGTTCTAAAGGCAACGGATTGATTAAAATTATAACAGGATTAAGACGTTCGGGAAAGTCTTTCTTGCTAAAGAAGCTTTTCCGACAGCACCTGTTGGATGATGGTATTAAGGAAGACCATATCATAATTATTGATATGGAAAGTCGAAAGAACAAGCCATTCAAAGACCCTGACTATTTACTTGATTGGGTAGAAAAGGAAATGAAAGACGATGATACATACTACATCATTATTGACGAGGTACAGGAAGTGAATGACTTTGTTGAGGTTCTTTCCACTCTCTCGGTAACTGAAGGCACTGATGTTTATGTTACAGGCTCTAATTCACGCTTCCTTTCATCTGATGTGGTGACAGAGTTCCGTGGGCGTGGTGATGAAATCCATGTTTGGCCTTTGTCATTCAAGGAATTTATGTCTGTTTTTCCTGATTCAAAGGAAGATGCGTGGTCTGAATACATTATGTTTGGTGGACTTCCACAACTCTTAACTCAAATTGGCGATGATAAGAAATCCGATTTCTTGCGTAGGCTATACCGTACCGTATATCTCCGTGACATATATGAGCGTAATGACATTACCTTAAAACCTGAATTTGAAGAGCTTTCAAAGACTGTGGCTTCAAGCATAGGCGCACCTGTCAATGCACTTAATATTGCCAACACTTTCAAGTCTGTAAGCAACGTTCAGAATATCACGGACAAGACGGTTTCCGTATATCTTGAATATATGCAAAATGCTTTTCTTATTGAGAAGTCTGAGCGATATGACATTAAAGGACGCAAGTACATCGGCTCGCTATCAAAATACTATTATCAAGATATCGGTTTGCGCAACTCTATCATTTCTTTCCGACAAACAGATCCTACCCACATCATGGAGAATGTCATCTATAATGAAATGCGTATGCGTGGTTGGCTCGTTGATGTTGGCAACGTTGCTCAAAGGGTAAGAAACGATAAGGGACAAAATATCCGTGTCACACTTGAAGTTGATTTCGTCTGCAATAAAGGTAGCCAGCGCATTTACATACAATCGGCTTGGAGAATGCCTGATGCCGACAATATGGAGCAGGAGAAACGTTCCTTGCGCTTAGTGGGTGATTCTTTCCGTAAACTCCTTATCGTTGGTGAGCATACAAAATCATGGAGCGATGATGATGGAATTCAGATTATCAGCATCTATGATTTCTTGCTTGATTTGTCTTCGACAGATTAATATTGACTTTCACAATACAAACTTTAGGCTTATGGGAGATCATAAAAATTTTGTAGAGGCTTTTGATGCTTTTATAAAAATAAAGATACTAACAGAAACGAAACTCTTTTTCAGAGTATAGAACATTTGAATGTTGACGATTTTTTCCTGTACAACATCAAAGTCTCTATGTTTAAAAACACAGTTTTTCTTTGGCATTTCACTCGGTTTGCACTATCTTTGCACGCGTGTAGCGATAGCCACACAACAAAGACTGTATTGATTCGTGATAACACCAAAGATTCAGATGCCAAAGACAAACAATAACATCTTCTACCATCTTGTTGCATTCCTAACTGTAGCAATATGGGGCACCACCTTTGTATCTACCAAGGTGTTGATGATTAATGGTCTTTCGCCAGCACAGATATTCACGCTGCGTTTCGCCATGGCATATGTGCTGATGTTCTGTTTCAACCATCGACGACTCTTTGCTGACTCATGGCGCGACGAAGGTCTGATGGTATTGTTGGGCATCACCGGAGGTTCACTCTATTTCCTGAGTGAGAACGAAGCCATGAACTACACCACAGCCACCAATACTTCACTCATCGTATGCTCCTGTCCACTGTTTGCCACACTACTGGTGCGGTTGGTCTATCGCTCTTCGCGCATCCATATCATGCAGTTGACAGGTTCACTATTGGCATTTATGGGTATGACCATCGTAGTGCTCAACGGCAGATTTGTGCTCCACCTTTCTCCCGTGGGCGACGCCCTGGCATTTACAGCCTGCATCTGTTGGGCATTCTACTCGCTGTTGATGAAGACAATGACCGACAAGTATAGTGCTGCTTTCATCACGCGGAAGGTATTCTTCTATGGTGTGCTGACCATCATACCTTATTATATATTGGTGCCGGGCGTGCCTTCCATGGCAGTGCTGACCCAACCCGTGGTTGTGGGCAACCTATTGTTTTTAGGCTGTCTGGCATCGATGATTTGTTTCCTGACATGGAACTGGTGTATCTCCAAACTCGGTGCGGTGAAAGCCACCAACTGGGTATATTTCAATCCCATCACCACGATGATCTTTGCCTCATGGGTATTGGGCGAGAAGATTACCATCTATTTTCTGATAGGTGCCGTCTGTATTCTGACGGGAATGTATATGGCAGACCGAAAGACATAAGAGTCCTGCTACGGTCTGACAGCCCAGCAATCACCGACAACTACTACACACTACCCTACCAAACATCACATATTAACTAATCTAAAAAACAACAATTATGCAAATCAAAAGATTGTTACTAATGGCTCTCTCTGCTGTTGCTTTACAGAGTGCGGCACGCGACAAGATCGACCTGTCGCCATTAGCGTGGGACATCACCCTCGATCCTCAAGCACAGTGGGCAAACGACAAACTCTTCACACCGCCCGTCACCATGGCATCGCTGCCAGTCAATCTGCCCACAGGCGGATGGCAGTTGCTCGACCACCCACAGAAGACTGGTGTGCATCTTCCTGCCACTGTGGAAGGTGAGATGTGGGGATGGAATGGTCAGACCTATGGTGTGACCGGCAATTATGTCGGCGTGTCATGGTTTCGCACGCAGGTTGATGTGCCTGCCAACTGGCAAGGCAAGCGCATCGCTCTGCAGTTTGATGCCGTGCGCTTCCGTGCCGAGATCTTCGTCAACCGCCAATTGGTGGGCTACGATTTGGTCAACAGCACTCCCTTTGAAGTGGATATCACCCCATACGCCAAAGTGGGACACAAGAATGAGGTAGCAGTTCGCATCACCGACCCCAACGGCAATTTCAACTGGAAAGACTCGCAGTGTTATGCGTGGGGAGCCTACCTCACCAATCCCTCACATGGTTTTGGAGGAATCACAGGACGTGTTCACCTCGTGGCAACCGACAATACGTTTATCCGCGATATGTTTGTGGAGAACACCCCAGCCGCCTCTACCGTCAAAGTACACATAGCAGCAGAAGGCGTGAAACAAGCCACACCACTGAAACTCGAACTGAGAGAACGCGGAAGCAACAAGGTAGTATGGAGTCGTCAGGAACAGATGGATGGTAGCGAGAAAACCCTGACCCTCTCTTTACCTCAAGCCAAACTATGGAGTGTGGAAGAACCCAACCTCTACGAACTTACCGCCAAACTGGGCAACGATGAGTTGACACAACGTTTCGGATTCCGATGGTTTGAAGTGCGCGACGTAAAAGGTGACCGACAGTTCTACCTCAACGGCAAGCGCATCACCCTCATCACCGCCATCTCATGGAGTTTCTGGCCCGACAACGGTATTACTCCTTCTCGCGAGCTCGCCTACAAACAGGTGCGAGACGCCAAACAACTGGGCATGAATATGCTTAACTTCCACCGCACCATCGGCAATACCGATGTGCTCAACGCAGCCGACGAACTCGGTCTGCTCTATTTCGAAGAACCCGGCGGCAACCAATATCCCGCCAACAAGTTTGATGACGGTACAGCCTACACCCAGTTTTATTTCAACTACCGCAATGAGAAACTGGCACGTATGATACGTCGCGACCGATCACATCCATCACTCATCATCTATAATCTGCACAACGAGCGTGGTGCTTCACCACAGGCAGAAGACCGCCGACAGATGCAAATGGCACATCGCCTCGACCCATCGCGCATCCTCACCTATAATTCGTGCAACGGAAAGAATCCGGAGGGATTACCCGACGACCATTTTAAACTGCACCTGATGCCCGGCGATACCACCTTCCACAACATTGGTTGGTGGGACAACCACCATGCTGGCGGACCCGGTGTCTATCATGACTATATCTATAAAGGCAAGAACGACTACCTGCGTTTCTCTGATAATAAAGGCGAAATAGTATATTGGGGAGAAGAAGGAGCCATCGGCACACCGCCACGTCTGCAACTCATCCGCGACGAGATTCTCCGTTCGGGACGCACTAACAACTGGGAGGCTGCCGACTATTTAGCATGGTATGATGCCTACGACAACTTCCTCCGCACCCGTGGCTTCAGCAAAGCATTCCCCTGTGTTGACAGTCTGACTCGACAGATGGGTAATGTGGCATATTATTACCAAGGCCGTGTGATGGAGAATGTTCACATCAGCAACACAGTAGATGCCTATGCCATCAACGGATGGGAGTCGATGAAACTGGAGAACCATTCGGGTGTGGTAGATAACTACCGCAACCTCAAAGGTGATGCACAGCTGATAGCCCGTTACAACCGCCCACTTTATCTCTCAGTGAAACTCACCCATAAGGTGCTTGCCGTTGGCGATACGACGACTACCGATGTGTATATCGTCAACAGAAAGGATATCCACGGACCAGCCATGCTTCAACTCACCGCACGCGACGCGCAAGGCAAAGTATTGGCACGGATGAAAAAGCGCGTCAAAGTGAGTGGCGGAGTGGTCTATGGCGAGAATCTGATGACTGGTTGGAAGGTGCGCATTCCCTGTGCCGGTTATGTCAGCATCGAAGCCCAACTGCAACAACACGGACGCACCGCGGCTACCGGTGATGATAAGATCTATGCCGTGGCTATGAATGCAACAGGTATTGACGGTGTATGTGCCGTGGCTGATACCACTGGTGTACTGGCTGCCTACCTTGATGCACAAGGCGTGAAGACGGTGAATTACCATCGTGGCAGACCACAGGCAGACCTGATGATAGTAGGAGCCTTTGAACCCACACAGTTTGGAAGTGGATACAGCGATATTCTGGAGTGGGTTTATTCGGGCCACACTCTCGTCATTGTAGATAATCCCGTGCGCTGGGCAGATCTGCTTTGTGATAAAGAGGTGATGGACTATAGAGGAGAGAAAGCCTTGGGACGATCATGGTATGGTGGCAACTTCTTCTGTCGGTCACACCCCATCTTTGAAGGATTGCCCACCGACTGTGTGTTCAACTGGGAGTATCAGTGTTTTGCAGCCTACAATCGTCGCCGCATCGGTTTGCGCGACATGAGCGGTGAAGTATTGGTCGGTTGTGTGTCTGACCATCGCAAAGAGGTGTATTCGGCACTCTCCGAGATTCCTGCAGGACGTGGCAGAATACTCATTACCACACTCGACATCCCTGCTTGTCTGAAAGGAACGGAAGCCTATACGAAGAAGGTGGATCTCGACGGTATGAACGAGTCGATGAATACCTTCAACACTCAGGGCATGAACAAAGCCGATGCTGTAGGACGACAGCTGTTGCTCAACATGCTGCGCTATGCTTCACAGCACAAGCAATAAACTCATATCGGACAAACTGCCGATTTTGAAATCATGAATATCGGGCAGGAAGAAACACCAAGATGTTTTCTTCCTGCCCGATTGCTATACTCCAAAAGCGATAATCGCTAATGACCGATTGATGGAATCAATCTATAGGATATCTGAGAATAGTCTGATAGTAACTGCGCATCACTTGCTCGTCAATAGCTGCGTCGGTGGTGACTTCAAGCAACAAAGGACGATCGGATGCAGACACTAACCACTGCAACCCATCAGTAAGCGAGTCAGCATCAACAGCGGTGCGATAACCCACTCCACACTGTTGGCAGATGCCTGCGGCAGTTGTATGATGGGCTGCCGACACCAAGGCGTCGCGAGCAGGACTCTTTTCCAATCCAGGTAAAAGGCGGAAAATGCCTCCCCCACCGTTGTTGAGCAGCAGAATGCGGAGATTGGACGGTAGCTGATTGTTCCATAGTGCATTCTGATCGTAGAAGAAACTGAGGTCGCCGATGACACAGAACAAAGGCCACGGACTGACTGCCATGGCTTGACCGACAGCAGTGGACAGTGACCCTTCAATGCCATTGACACCCCTGTTGCACCATAATGCACCCGTAGCAAAACTATTCGCCAGTCGGATGGCGGTAGAGTTGGCATAATGGCGATAGACCATGGGCAATGCCGACAATCGCATTTCAAGTTGACGAACAGCAAGCAGCTGCGAGAAAGGAGCATCAAAGGTACTCACAGCCTCATCAACCTTTGCCGCCAAAGTCTGCCAACGCTGCACAAACGGATGGGGGTCTTGTTCGATCAGGAAGTGTAAATGATCAACCACCATATCGGAATCACCTACAATGACCTTAGTGAGATTCATCAAGGGGTCGCTGACCTCACCTGTTTCGTTGATCAGCCACGACTCTTTGGAACGTCGCAGAAACTTCCTTACCCGTTTGCTCACTATGGGTAAGCCAACATAGACCACGAGGTCGGGCACATAGCTCTCGTCGTGTTCTACCATCATCACCATCTCATCCAACCGACGGTTGAAGGGTTGACCGCTGATAAGCATAGGACGTTTGGACAACATGAACATACGGCCGATGTGACTCAACACATGGTTGGGCATCTCAGCCTCGATGCGTTCCATGCAACGAACAGCAGGGAGCGAGGGACAAGAGAAATCGAAAAGCGGTTCGCTGATGGCTATATTGATATGTACAGGCGCGCGATGTTCCAACAATGCCTCGTTGACCAACCGTTCGCAGTACCATCGTGTCTCATCATCAGCAGGTTCTGGCAATGAGACAGCCTTTGCCACAAAGCGTCCAAGCGCATCAGGTTGCGGCAGGGTCTGCCCATCGAGTTGGTCAATCCACTGGGGAGGACGGTCAGCAGAAACCACGACCAATGGGCGGTGGCGATAGTAAGCCTCTGCCACTGCAGGGGCGAGATTGAGCAATGCCGACCCACTGGTGACACACACCACTACGGGTTGGTTGGTAGCATCAGTAATGCCCAGCGCACAAAAGCCTGCCGAGCGCTCATCGGTAAGCGGATGACACTGGATATCAGGACAGGCCTCAAGGTTGTGGACTATAGGAGCATTGCGACTGCCGGGACACACCACAGCATGGCGCACGCCATGGGCAACCAATAAAGCGGTGAGGATATTGACGTTTTCTTTCGATGAATAATACATCACGAGAGATTTAGTGTTTATATGCAATGATTACTGGAAAAGACGACGCATAGTGTCGAGTTTCGCTTCGGTCTCCTGCCATTCCAACTGTTCGTTACTTTCTGGCAAGATGCCACCACCGGCATAAAGGCGACAATGACTGTTGAAGAGTTGCATGCAGCGCAAGGTGACATAGAGATGGGTCGTATCGTGAAGTGACAACGGTCCCATGAAACCACTATAATAACGACGGTCGTGATGCTCGTTGGCAAGGATAAACTGGCGAGCCTCATCCTTGGGCAGACCACATACAGCCGGTGTGGGATGGAGTGCCTGAATGAGTTCTCCCACCCTGTCGGTATTCGACAAGGTGAAATGGAAATCGCTGCGCAGATGTGCCAAATGGGCAGCGCGCACCGTGCGAGGACCATGTTCGGTGAAATCGGAAGTATAGTGTTCCAACACCTCAGTGACATAAGTAGCCACATACCGTTGCTCTTGAATATTCTTATCGCTCCACCGCACCTTGTCGCTGTAGGGCATGGTGCCGGCAAGAGCCATAGTCTGCCAGAAGCGACCACTGCCCGACAACAGAATTTCGGTAGTGGCAGTAAGCCATGTACCTGCCTGCGGAGTGGAAACCAATGCCACCATCACCCGTGGATAACGGCGACAGGCTTCGGCAAAAAGACTGATTGCCGTAAGACCTGGCTTACGCTTGATGTCAACACTGCGGGAAAGGACGAGTTTGCTAAACTCGCCATTGACAAGATGTTCGTGGAAATTGGCGAAATCTACCTGATAGTCGGCATGAGAAAAAGGTTGCGGTTCAATCTGCGATTCTATATTTTCTACCGAATCTACAGGAATCAATGCCTTCACATGGTCTGCACAAGCAAAAGTATATACCCTGTCCGGGCGCAACAGCAATATAGGACAATCTGCAGAAGGAGCAAAGGGAGCCATGACAAATCCCTCGCAGCCACACAGTTCGGCACACGATGGCAACTCGCGTGGCAGTCCGCCAATCTGATCCACCAGCACACACTGCTGTTGATGGGGCAAGCGATATATGGCAAAAGCTGTTGTTTCATTCATGGGATGGTATGATATAATTGGTGACACGCACAGTGGATATCAAATCACCAGACGTATCACGGAGTTCTACATTCCACACATGAAGGGTCTTTCCACGATGTTGCAATCGTGCAGTGGCGGTCACCGTCTCCCCTTCTGTCACAGCTTTGACATGGCTGCCACTGACTTCAATGCCCACACAGGCACATCCGGGACAGAGTGCCGACGAACCGACACCAGCCACATTCTCTGCCAATGCCAACGAAGCGCCACCGCTAAGATAGCCAAAAGGCTGACGTGTGCGTTCATCAACAGCCATACGTGCCATACAGATATCGTCCTCGGGAGTGGAGATAAATTCCATGCCGAGGACGGTACTGAGATTGGGACTGCTTGAAATAATTTGTTTGATATGTTCTATATCCATTCCTACAGTTTACTTAAACAACGAGTATTCCTTCACCGTCCATGCCAAGGCACTGGCTCCAAGGATGTCTCGCTCCCCTTCATCGAAATCGGAGAAGAACAATTCTATCTTGTCACGGCTATTGTGGAACACATTCTCTTCAAAACAAGCACGAAGGTCGGGCATCATCCACTTACCGAACATGGCAAGTTCGCCAGTGAGGATAACAGCTTCAGGATCGACTATGGAAGCATAGTTGGCAAGTTTCATACCCAAGATGCGACTCGTATAGCGCACGGTTTCCAATGCCACCTTGTCTTCCATTTCGCAGGCTTGCTTCAAGATCTTCATAGTCATTTCAGGCATACGGCGCAACATACTGTCCATTTCTGGATGCTGATCAAGGATCTCACGAGCAGTCTGTATCATGCCACGTGCCGAGACATAAGCCTCCAGACATCCCTCTTGACCACAATTGCACTTGCGACCACCCACTTTACAACAGGTATGGCCAAATTCGCCGGCATAGCCTTCTACACCTAAATGGGCACGACCATTACAGAAGAAACAACTGCCCAGTCCGCCATTGCCCAACAAGACAACGATGAAGTTGCGCATACCATGAGCTACACCATAAGCTGCCTCGCCTACTGCAGTGGCATGGGCATCATTACCCAAACCTACTGCCAAGCCCAAGCGGTCGCACAACATTGATGCCAAGGGGATGCGTCCTTTCCAAGGCATATTCGGAGAATTTTCCACACATCCCGTCACATAGTTGCCACTGGGCACACTGATTCCTACCGAACGGATGCTCTCCATACCACCATTGGCTGCGATGAGTGATGTAATTTTCTCACAGAGCATTCCAGCGAAATCGTTGATATCGTGGTAGGTCGATATATAGAAAGAGTCGCGAGCAATAATGTCGCCACGCACACCGACAATGGCTAAGGTAGCCATATCGTATCCGACGACAACTCCCACTACTTTATTTTTTTTTGTAACACCCATAATGCAATGTTTCTACTTTTTTATTGTTTTCTGTCATTCATAAAATGGGAAGCATGAGGGAGGAACTTACTACAAGAATAGTGAGTACTCTTTCACATCCCATGCCATTACACTGGCACCAAGAAGGTTGAGCTCCTGTTCGTCAATCTGAGAGAGCAAGAGTTTTACTTTGCCCTTCATATTATGGAACACATGTGCTTCAAACACCTCATTGACCATTTCAAGCAACATCTGGTCGCCCTTTGTCACATCACCCGTCAGGATGATGGCTTCGGGATTGACAAGAGAAGCATAGTTGGCTAACGCCAATCCCAGATACTCGGCTGTGCGATGCAATACTTCTTTTGCCAGTTCATCGCCAGCCACAGCCTCTTCAGCAATGGCGCGAACGGTCAGTTTATCTACACTGCGTAGCGTAGAGGGCAATTCGCTCTCTGCAAGAACTTCCCGCGCTGTTTGTATGAAGCCTTTCTGCGCTGTATAGGTTTCCAAACATCCACGTTTACCGCAACCACAAAGACGTCCACCAGGCTCGACACAAATATGTCCGACCTCACCGGAAAATCCATGATTGCCATTATAGACTTCTCCATTGCTGAAGAAGCGGCTTCCCGTACCACTGCCGATGGTGACGAGTATAAAGTTCTTCATGCCGTGGGCAGGACCAAAGGCATGCTCACCTAAGGCGAAAGAATAGGCATCGTTGCCAAGAACAACCGCAATACCCAAGCTATCGCGCAACATAGCAGCCAAAGGTACCACGCCTTTCCAAGGCAGGTTGGGCGCATTTTCAATACATCCAGTCACTTGATTGGCACTGGGTGCACTAATACCAATAGATCGTACGCTTTCGTATCCGCCATTGGCTTCAACAATCTCAAGGATGCTCTCTGACAACTTTAAGATATAGTCATTGATTTTCGGGTAATCTTCCGAAGAGAAACTATCCCTGGCTATGATATGGCCACGAATGTCTATCACTGCGTAGGTCGTCTGATCTACATTGATATCGACACCAACTACCCGTGTTTTGATTCTTTCGTGCAACATTTGCTTGGTTGTAATAGTAATACATTGCAAAAATAATATATTTTCTGATAACAGCCAAATAGTATTGCAGTTTTTTATCTATTTTTCGTCAATCACCCCTTTCTGTGACATTAACACACCTTGATAATTATAAAAAAGGGATAAAAAAAGTGAGATAATCAGATAAAATTACTACCTTTGCACGCATATAACAGAAGAAAAGTCAGATATGAACGTTTTAGAACTTAGTGAACAAGAGATTGGCAGACGCGAAAGTCTGCAGGAACTGCGCCAGATGGGTATCAACCCCTATCCCGCAGCAGAATATCCCACCAATGCCTATTCTACCGATATCCGCGACAATTTCAACGACGATGCTGAGTCCCGTCAGGTGTGCATCGCAGGTCGTATGATGAGCCGCCGCGTCATGGGTAAAGCCAGTTTTGCAGAATTGCAGGACAGTAAAGGCCGCATACAGGTATATATCTCGCGCGACGACCTCTGCCCCGACGAGAACAAAGACTTATATAATAAGGTATTTAAGCGACTGCTTGACATTGGTGACTTCATCGGTATCAAGGGTTACGTATTCCGCACACAGACAGGTGAGATTTCGGTACATGCACAGGAACTGACCCTGCTGTCGAAGAGTCTGAAACCACTGCCTATCGTGAAATACAAGGACGGTGTGGCTTACGACAAGTTTGAAGATCCCGAACTGCGTTACCGTCAGCGCTATGTTGACCTGATTGTGAACGATGGTGTGAAGGATACATTCCTGCAGCGTGCCACCGTTATCCGCACCTTGCGCCGTGTACTCGATGAAGCAGGATATACTGAAGTAGAGACTCCTACACTGCAGTCTATTGCCGGTGGTGCATCAGCCCGTCCGTTCATCACCCACTTCAATGCGCTCGATCAAGACATGTATATGCGTATTGCCACCGAGCTTTACCTCAAACGCCTCATCGTTGGCGGCTTTGAAGGAGTATATGAAATTGGCAAGAACTTCCGCAATGAAGGTATGGACCGCAACCACAATCCAGAGTTCACCTGCATGGAACTTTATGTGCAGTATAAGGACTACAACTGGATGATGACATTCACCGAGAAACTGCTTGAAACCATCTGTATTGCTGTCAACGGCAAGCCCGAACGCGAAATCGATGGCCAAATCATTTCGTTTAAGGCGCCCTACCGCCGTCTGCCGATCCTTGACGCTATCAAGGAAAAGACCGGTTTCGACTGCAACGGCAAGAGCGAAGAGGAAATCCGCGCCTTCTGCAAAGAGAAAGGTATGGATGTTGACGAGACCATGGGTAAGGGTAAGTTGATTGATGAACTCTTCGGTGAGTTCTGCGAAGGCACTTTCCTCCAGCCTACCTTTATCACCGACTATCCTGTTGAGATGTCGCCACTGACCAAGATGCACCGTTCAAAACCAGGACTGACCGAGCGTTTCGAACTGATGGTAAACGGTAAGGAGTTGGCTAACGCCTATTCTGAGCTTAACGACCCCATCGACCAGGAAGAGCGCTTCGTAGATCAGATGCGTCTGGCTGATAAGGGTGATGACGAAGCAATGATTATCGACCAAGACTTCTTACGCGCTTTGCAATACGGTATGCCTCCTACAAGTGGTATTGGCATCGGTATCGACCGTCTGGTGATGCTGATGACAGGCAAGACCTATATCCAGGAGGTATTGTTCTTCCCACAGATGAAGCCAGAGAAGAAGATTCCACAGAGCAGCGTTGCCGAATGGGCAGAAGTGGGTGTCGGCGAAGAGTGGGTACCCGTGCTGCGTAAGGCAGGTTTCAACCTTGTGCAAAACATCAAGGAAGAGAAAGCCCAAGGATTGCAACAGAAGATTGGTGACATTGTCAAGAAATACAAGCTTGAAATGACCAAACCTGCTGTTGATGTCATCCAGCAGTGGATTGACAAAAGTAACGCATAATACTTCGTGTCCAATGTTCTGTTGTAAGCATACTGGTGAAAGCCAACAGCTACAACGGGACATTGGACATTGGCATAAGAACTACAAACAGTAAACACTAAAAAGAAATGTTCGACTGCGGTAAAATAGCAATCATCGGCGGTGGTAGTTGGGCAACAGCCATTGCCAAGATTGTGGTAGGACACACCCACCACATCGGATGGTATATGCGCCGTGACGACCGTATCGAGGATTTCATACGGTTGGGACACAATCCTGCCTACTTGATGAGTGTGCGCTTCAATACCGACGAAATATACTTTTCATCGGATATCAACAAGATTGTGCAACAGTATGACACCCTTGTCTTTGTCACACCGTCGCCCTATCTGAAGAGTCACCTCAAAAAACTCAAGACACGCATCCGCGATAAATTTGTCATCACCGCCATCAAGGGTATTGTGCCCGATGAGAACCTCGTATGCTCGGAATATTTCCATCAGGTATATGATGTGCCTTACGACAATCTGGCATGTATCGGAGGTCCGTCGCATGCCGAAGAAGTGGCACTCGACCGCCTGTCGTATCTCACCATCGGATGCGCTGACCGCGAAAAGGCACACGCCTTTGCCGACGTCATGGCAAGCCAGGTGATCAAGACCAAGACCTCTACCGATGTCATCGGCATTGAATACTCTTCGGTACTGAAGAACGTATATGCCATCGCTGCCGGTATCTGCAACGGTCTGAAGTTTGGAGATAATTTCCAAGCTGTACTCATGTCGAATGCAGTACAGGAGATGCAGCGATTCCTGCAGGTGGTACATCCCATTGAGCGCAATGTGGTAGATTCGGTATATCTCGGCGATTTGCTCGTTACGGGCTATTCCAATTTTTCACGCAACCGCACCTTCGGTACGATGATAGGAAAGGGTTACTCCGTCAAGTCGGCACAGATTGAAATGGAGATGATAGCAGAGGGTTACTTCGGTACCAAATGTATGAAGGAGATAAACCGCCACTGCCATGTCAACATGCCCATCCTCGACGCGGTCTATAACATACTCTACGAGCGCATCTCACCACAGATTGAAATCAAACTGCTGACCGACTCATTCAGATGATAGGAGGCAGACCCTATTAGAAAAAAAGTAAAGATAAGATATAACCAAATTATATTTGCAACAATTATGAGCAATATCAAACTTGACATCACAAAAGCAGCCTCGTTTCTTGAGGCTGGCGCAATGAAAGCCTTCGAACCGAAGGTAAAGGCAGCGCAGGAAGCGCTGGAGAACGGCACCTGTCCGGGTAACGACTTCTTGGGTTGGCTCCATTTGCCCAGCAGCATCACCGAGTCTTTCCTCGACGAATTGCAGGCAACAGCCAATACGCTTCGCGAAAAGTGTGAAGTGGTAGTGGTTGCCGGTATCGGCGGAAGCTATCTGGGTGCACGTGCAGTGATTGAAGCACTGGGCAACTCGTTCAGCTGGCTCATCCAAGACAAGAAAAATCCAACCATCCTCTTTGCAGGAAACAATATCGGTGAAGACTATCTGGCAGAGATGACCGACTATCTGAAAGGAAAGAAATTTGGCGTCATCAACATTTCTAAGTCTGGTACTACCACCGAGACTGCCCTCACCTTCCGTCTGCTGAAGAAGCAGTGTGAGGCTCAGATGGGTAAAGACGAGGCAAAACACGTTATCGTAGCTGTGACCGACGCTAAGCGTGGCGCCGCTCGCACTTGCGCTGACAAAGAGGGTTACAAGAGCTTTATCATCCCCGACAACGTAGGTGGTCGCTTCTCTGTACTCACTCCAGTAGGTCTGCTGCCTATCGCTTGCGCTGGTTTCGATATCAAGCAACTCGTGAAGGGTGCTGCCGATATGGAGAAAGCCTGCGGTAAGAATGTTCCTTTCGAAGAGAACCTCGCTGCTCAGTATGCTGCCGTGCGCAACGGTCTGTATGGTGCCGGTAAGAAGATTGAGATTATGGTCAACTACCAACCCAAGCTCCACTTCTTCTCTGAATGGTGGAAACAGCTCTACGGAGAGTCTGAGGGTAAGGATAAAAAGGGTATCTTCCCCGCCAGCTGCGACTTCACTACCGACCTGCACTCTATGGGTCAGTGGATTCAGGATGGTGAGCGTACCATCTTCGAAACCGTTATCAGCATAGAAGAACCTAACCGCACCATGCTGTTCCCCAGCGACGAAGAAAACCTCGATGGTCTGAACTTCCTCGCCGGAAAACGTGTTGACGAGGTTAACAAGATGGCTGAGCTCGGCACACGTCTCGCACACGTTGACGGTGGTGTGCCCAATATCCGCATCTCTGTACCTAAGCTCAACGAATACTACATCGGACAGCTCATCTACTTCTTTGAGATTGCTTGCGGTATCAGTGGCAACGTTCTTGGTGTGAATCCCTTCAACCAACCAGGTGTTGAGGCATACAAGAAAAACATGTTTGCCCTGCTCGAAAAGCCCGGTTATGAAGCAGACTCAAAAGCTATCAAGGAGCGTCTTGCACAGGAACAGTAATAAGAATCTATGCACGAAATAGAATCGTATAAACAAAAGCACGGCTTCAGACAATTCTGTCCGAAAGCCGTGCTTTTCGATATGGATGGTGTCATCTACAACTCCATGCCTAACCATGCCTACTCGTGGCATAAGGCTATGGCATCGTTTGATATCGACATGACACCAGAAGAGGCTTACCTCTATGAGGGCATGCGCGGTGTGGAAACCATCAAACTCAAAGCGCGCCAACAATGGCAACGTGAACTCTCTGATGAGGAAGCGCAACGGATGTATAATGTCAAGTCTGGCATCTTTGCCGAACTGCCCAAGGCTGGTATGATTCCCAATATCCGCGAATTGATGGAGCAAATCAAGGCAGACGGACTGAAGATATGTGTGGTGACAGGTAGTGGTCAACGCACCTTACTCGCCAAACTCGACAGCGATCTGCATGGTTTAGTTTGTAGTGATCTGGTAGTGACAAGTTTTGATGTCACACGAGGGAAACCTGATCCGCAGCCTTATCTCATAGGAATGAAGAAAGCAGGCATTCAACCTTGGGAAGCCATTGTGGTGGAGAATGCACCACTCGGTGTGCGTGCTGCCGTTGCAGCACAGTGTTTCACCATTGCTGTAAATACCGGTCCACTACCCGACGCAACACTTGCCAACGAGGGTGCCGACCTTGTTTTGCCGGACATGAAGGCACTAATCACACTATGGAACAACTTGAAAGTAGGGGGATAACCAAACAGTCCCTCTATTTTTTTTTGCGTTGGTGCTCCGGATAAGGTCTCACACAGAAATCAATCATCGGAATTTAGACGGATTTAGACGGATTTTTACGTTTCCTCCATGTGCCCTCCAAAAATGTCACACGGAAATCACAGAAATGTTCGATTCTGCCCATCTGGCTTAACGAAAACGGTGGATTTCATCCTTCGTTTTCTCGCCATGGCAGAATTAAAGCGAGCTTTATTCTGCTCATCTGGCTTAACGAAAACGGTGGATTTCATCCTTCGTTTTCTCGCCATGGCAGAGCTTAAGTGAACTTAACTCTGCTCATCTGGCTTAACGAAAACGTTCCTTTGATTTTTAGAATCCAAGATAGGCTGCACCTCGGAAATAAAAGAAAAAAGGACTTTTTTCTTTGTATTTCGCTCGGTTTGCACTACCTTTGACTTTCAGTCTTAGGTACTCACATTCAAAAATACTCAAATATATTTGGCATTTTCTTCACTTAATCGTACCTTTGTAAATCGAAACGTAAAGATTGAAAATATGAAACGAATGACATTACAACTCGCTGTGATGGGCATGGCTGTGCTCATGACCGCTTGCGGCAATAAGAGACAAAGTGACGACATTATTACCGAAAAAGTGGAACGCCCCAAAATAGAGGCACCTATCCGACAGGCTGACTACAATAAGAGTCACCAGATACAGTGGATAGGCAATAGCTATAAGGTGGAGATACACCGCCAACCATGTGACTCACTGCCTATGGTGACAGACGAATTAGGACAGAAATTCGTGGATAACGAAGTGGTAGTTACTGTAACAAGAGCTGACGGAGAGGTGTTCTTTACACGCTCATTTACCAAAGCCAACTTCGATGCTTGTCTTGACAACGACTACCGCCATACTGGTATTCTTGACGGACTGGTATATGACAAGGTGAACGGCAGCGACTTGGAGTTTGCCGGTAGTATCAGTCACCCACAGACCGATGAATATATTCCAGTACGCGTTATTCTCTCTTCAACAGGAAACGTTACCATTAAACGTGATGTAGAAACAGACGTTAACGAAGATGTAGAAGAATAGAGTCACCATCATCAATACAAGGTCAAATACTCATAGGTATTGTCGAGAGTGTCGAGATAGCGCTCAAAGTCATCACGACGAAGAACTACCGTTCCCCTACAATCATTCGGATGGAACGACAGCGTCTCAGCCTCTTTCAGATGACAATCAAGAAAAAGATGCACATGATGCTCCGTATCGTTGATGAGTCCGAAAGGCGACACACTTCCCGGTTCAAGTCCCAAATAGCGCATCATGCGCTCGGGCGATGCAAACGATAGTTTACCACAAGAAGGTAATCCCTGGGATACGAGCGTTGCTTTGAGACGGTGTTCCAAATCGTGGATATCGAGGTCATGGTCACAATGGAAGCATACCAGATAATGCCGATTTCCCTTGTGGTTACGGAAAAACAAGTTTTTGCAATGGATACTGCCATCGTCTTTCCACCATCGTTTAGCCTCCTCAATGGTTTTGCCTTCGGGATGGTGATAGCACGTGTAGGGAATGTCGTGCTGTTGCAGATAGTCAAAGACTATTTCTTCTCGTGTCATCGTTAGTATGATTTTACCAAATATCAGTAGAGCTTATTGGTTGCAAAGGTACGATTAAGCGAGCGAAGTACAAAAGAAAAATCACTTTTTCTTTTTTACTTCCGAGCGTGAGTACCTTAGCGTCTTTGGATGCAAAGATACTGAAAAATTATGAAAAACAATAATCCCCGGCACAGATTGTATGCCAGGGATTTATGTTTATAGTCAAACGACCAAGTATTATTTGGTCAGTTCGATACCTGCTTCAAACTTTGAAGTTTTGTCCATGATACCAGACAGCTGCTTCACAACACCCTTAACCATAGTGAAAGTTTGTAAATCATCTGGTTCCATGGCGTTTGTAGGCACCTTGTCGATGAAAGCAACCAAAGCAGCAATCATAGGCTGTACGTATGCCTTGTCAACAAAGAAGAAAGGCTTTTCACCATTCCAACGAACATTGACGGGAATAGTGCCATACGATTTAAGGATAGTCTTGATCTGTGCCTTTTCTGCTGGATCATCAATATCTTCAGTGGCCTTTTCTGCGTCGATAGAAACGCTGATGAGATTGTCGCTAATAACCTTATAGGTAGCATAGCCCTTAACAGTCTCCCACTCTGGAGCGATATCGTCATCATCATAGTCAGAAACCACAGCATTGATCTTGCCATCAGGAGTGAAAGTAACGCTCTTCAGCACTTTAGGCAGAAACTTGTTACCCAGGCTATTTGCCAAAGGAACAACGGTTTCCTTAATAGGAATTTCAGTGGGTGTACCAGTTCCAAGAAGGTCGATACTAATACTTGTTCCTTCTTCTACTTCCCAGTTGAGCTGTACAGAACCGGTATAACCATCGTAATCATTTCCTTGTGACCAAACATTCCATGTTCCTACGATAGGCGACTGGATTGGATCGTCTTTGGGTGCATCGTCATCGTCACCACATGCAGTAAAGCCAAGTGTACATACCATGGCCATCAGATAGAAAATCTTGTTCAATTTCATTTTTTTTCCTTTCTTTTTTAGTTAATAATAATTGATACCTATTTTTTTATTTCAGTTGATAAATCACACCAATCGTACCATAAATGGGAAACATGGTCTGCTCGATGGTATCGAAATCTTTCTTGAAGATACCCGTCAATCCCCATGATAAATCAGCCTTGACACCCCAACGCTTAGTGATATACCAGTCGGCACCGAGGTCGATACCAAACTGCCAAGAGCGCATATCGCTGGAGAAATCGTAGTTGCCACGCTCACCATCATTATGTCCCAGTATCACTTTCTGTCCGGTAGGATCACCCTTTTCATGTCCTTCCTCCTGACGTCGGAGGTATCCATCGTATGCCCATCCTTCAAATTTCTTGGCTGTGGCATAACTCACATATGGCCCAAGTTTCAGACGCACCTGTGGGGTCAAATCATAAGTGGCTTGCAAGGGAACGGTGATAAGACTCATGTCAACCTTAGTCACCACACTTCCTGTGAATACACCTTCCAACTGTTCGCCACCACGCACAATCTTCATGTGGTAGCCCTTCACACCCGCATCGGTTCTCATACCTTTGTTTTCAAAATGCAAACCGCCCAAGAATCCCCATTTGCCAGAGATAACATGGTGGGCATCTACTCCAAGGGTGAAGTTAGGTTGCAGCGTATAACTATGTAGCGTGCGGATAGAGGCAGGCATACCAATAGGTGCTGTTCCACCGATATTATACCCCACGTGTACATAGTATTTATAGTTGTGCAGATATTTGTTCCATGCACTCCAATGTTCTTGATTATCGTCTCCTGCCCATGCCCACAACGTGCACATCATCAGCAGGGAGCATATTATGATTTTCTTCATTGTCATAACCGAATATCTATATCGCTTGGCATTTCATCCTTATTCACATGTAATCTTAAACTTATCCACCCAAAGCGTACTACCCACGGCACCCATAAACTCAGCACCGTTGGTACTTGACGAACAAACGATAGCGAGACTGTAACCGCCAGCCTTCAGCTTCTGCATATCTACAGCTTTACGGTAGATGAAATTGAGAGTGAATGGAGTCCATTCAGGAGTATTGTCGATATTATCAAGTCGGGCAAGTGCCACAACCTGTTCACTTGTCTGTACGTTGTTGCCATAGAGCACCACCGCTTCGCCCTTTGCATTATGGTTATCATAGAACACGGCATAGATAGTGCCGTAGTCTTTTTGCTCCAGTACATGCATATACTGGTCGGTAAATTTCTCCCCAGCCTTATACTTATAGTATCCTGTGAATGTCTTGGGTTGGGTATCGAAACTGAATGGGCGTCCAAACTTAGTGGCAGACATAGCATCCTGCAATGCATTAGACGGATCAAACTGCCCAATAAAGAGGTTGCCAGCCGCAATAGGCTTCTGCACCATGTCCGCAAGTCCACTTGTTCGGCAAGTGGATAGCTTTACCCCTTTTCCTTCATATCCTTCGTCAATAGGTGCTGTGGGATAATTCTCTGCTGCAGTAGAGCTATTGCTAATCTTGTAACCCGGATTTCCTGTTGCCCAGATAGCCTCTTTGGTCGTATTACCATTAGCATCTTTCCATGGTTCTTGCCAATGGTAGTACCCTTTGTCCTCATAACAGTTTTCAAAATTAAACTCGTGTTCACTACCGAAATAGAGCATTTTTCTGATGCTGACAAAATAGATACGTGACCATTGTCCATCTTCCGAAGTGACCGTATATTTCACCGAACCTTTAGAAAAATCGTGTACACTGCCGTTGGCAGGTGATATAGTAGCCCCGGGAGTGAGTCTGAAAAGTGGAGCAATCTGTGTAAGATCAGCCATAGCACTCATGGTAAACTCTATCTTGTTCTGGTCAGATTGCACATATTGAAGTGTGTCGGAATCGAAAAGGAACCAACTATTCAATTTGTCGCCTGCGTGTATGTAAGCCTGCTCAATATCACATTCTGCATTGAGCGGCTCATCCTTAAAGCAAGAAACAAAGCCCAAACAAGTGGTAATTCCCACTGCCATGAGGGCTGTCGTATGTATCAATCTCTTCATATCCTGAACTTTCATCATATTTTAGGGAGCAAAGATAAGAAGAAAACCTCACACTACCAAATATTTTTCAACTTATCTATAAAATTATGTTATCTATCGAAATAGATAGAACTGCAGATTTTAACAGCAATTAACCATATATCAAACAGTACTCAAGAATGGATATCGATGAGCATAAACACGGATAAAAAGCGAAAGATGGCTACTCCAACTATCGGAGCAGCCATCATTGTCCTGATTTTCTTTCTACCACATAGGTCAAATGTTTCGTCATTTCATGTCTCGTCTGTATTTTCAATGAGCCAAATCACGTTTGTTATCAATATGACGCATCAAACGATAAAAAGTTTAACCAAAATTCAAAAAAAACGAAGAATCGACTACATTTTGAGCATTTTTAACTAACTTTGCACGCAAAAGCAGCAACAACATGAACACCATCAACGAATTTTTCTCCGTAACGAGCTCCCTGTTGTGGGGCTGGCCCATGATTATCCTGCTCTTGGGAACCCATCTTTTTCTTACTATCCGATTGCATTTTCCACAGAGACATATACTCAAAGCCATTCGGCTATCTGTACAACGTGATCCCGATGCAACCGGTGACGTTTCGCAATTCTCATCATTGGCAACCGCTCTAGCTGCTACTATCGGCACCGGAAACATCATCGGTGTAGCCACCGCCATTGCCTTAGGCGGTCCTGGTGCAGTATTGTGGTGTTGGCTGACTGGTGTATTTGGCATTGCCACCAAATATGCAGAGGGCCTACTGGCTATCAAATATCGCGAGAAGAAACCTGATGGCAAAGTGATTGGAGGACCTATGTTTGCGCTGGAGAAAGGATTGGGATGGCGTTGGGCAGCAATTCTCTTTGCCATTTTCACTGCCCTCGCCTCGTTTGGCATCGGCAATACGGTGCAAGCCAATGCCATTGCCACACTCGCTTACGAAACCTATGACATCTCACCCTATATCACAGGAACAGTCATCTGCCTACTCACTGGTGCTGTTATTTTAGGTGGTGTGAAGAGTATTGCACGTGTCTGCGCAACCCTGGTACCCCTCATGGCACTCTTTTACATTTTAGGTTGCATCTATATAATAGGAGTAAACATCGATTATGCATGGCCTGCCATCAAGCTCATCGTCACCTCGGCTTTCAGTCCCCAGGCAGCAGGAGGAGGTTTTGTAGGTACTACAGTGATGATGGCAGCACGTTATGGCATAGCACGCGGTCTTTTCAGCAACGAATCAGGACTCGGTTCTGCTCCCATCGTAGCTGCTGCCGCACAGACACGCAACCCAGTACGCCAAGCCTTGGTGTCCAGCACTGGTACATTTTGGGACACGGTAGTCATCTGTGCCATGACGGGAATTGTTATTGTAAGCAGTGTATTGGCATACCCCGACATTACTTTCGACAATGGTGCGGTACTGACCAAGATGGCATTTTCTAAAATTCCCATCATTGGTACACCATTACTGACTTTCGGTCTGTTGACCTTTGCATTTTCCACCATCTTAGGTTGGTGCTATTATGGTGAACGCGCAGTAGAATATCTGAAAGGTCGTCGATGGATGCTTGTCTATCGGATGATTTTTATCGTTGCTGTATTTATAGGCAGCGTGATGCAGTTGGGTGTGGTATGGAACATGGCCGATTGTATGAATGCACTCATGGCAATTCCCAACCTGCTATCGCTCTTGGCGCTTAACGGCATCATCGTACACGAAACACGCAAATATCTGTGGCGCGACCATTTGGACAGAAGCGATCTGTAAGTCCGACAGGATGTGACACACCATCCCTTCGTAACGGAAAGAAAAACTATAATTTTGTTTCTGTATTACAGCCTACTTGATGGGCAATACCAGCACCACACGAGTTCCCTGACGTGCATAGAGTTCGTCGATAAAAAGCACACCTCCAATTTTTTGTGCCAACCGCTGGCAAATGCTCAAATCAAGTTCAGCCTCATCGCGCATATCGTCGGGCTGTTCAAACCAACTAAACAGGCGACTCAGACGATCTTTGGGAATTCCTGCACCAGTATCACTAACATCGAGTGTCAGCATGCCCTCATTCTCTGTAGTGTTACACCCCACGACCACTTCCCCTTTTTCGGTAAAGCGACAGGCATTCTGAATCAACTTATTGAGGATAATCTCTATGACATGGCGATCACTTTCTATAAAGAACTCATCGCTCATGGTACGATGAAAATTCAACTTGACAGCCTGTCGATGATAAATGTTGAAGATATTGATTTCCAGACAACGTCGACAAAGTTCGTTAGGACTGAACTGTTCCCGTCTCACGTGTGCCACCTCATCTGAAGGATTAGTGAAGAGCATAAGTTCATTCAACAATGTATCGATGAAATAAGCATAGCCATTCAACTGTTCTGCCATATTGTGTTTTTCATTCTTGGAAAGGTATAAATCATCCTTTGAAAGCATCTTAGCCATGCGAGAAACTTGCCGAAGGGGAAGTTCTGACTCTTGAATAACATTCTTCAGAAAGATGCGATGCATCATTATATCACGTTCCAACACACGCATTCTTTTCCGCATCTTCCAAGCCCAACAGAAAGCCACCAGACAGCCCATAGCCAAGATAAGTATCAATACCATTTCCATCATGTCAACCATTTTTCGGACACAAATATATTAAAAATTTCCGTCATCTACAAATAATGCGGTTATTTTTTTTCTGGTACAGCGATACAAGGGATAATTTTCTTGACATACAACATGTTGCCGTCCACACCGAATACCACTTCATAGCCATCGAAAGGCATCACATACTGCCGGTCGGGATCATCATGATAATGAGGACGAGGATCAAGCGCAAGTGCATCGGTCAGTGTCTGCACGATCTGTGGTGAGAGGGTCTTCGTCAGTTCGTCAGGTATAACCACCTCCAACCGCTGCCACTGTTTGCGATCGGTAAAACCGCCCCGTGCACCAGGATGACTATCCACATAAGCCAAATAAGGTTTGATATCGTAGATAGGTGTGCCATCCATGAGGTCAGCCCCTGCCACTTCCACTACTCCATCTTCGGGACGCACCGCCACAATACGCACCGATGAGAGTCCGAGATTATTGGGTCGGAATGGCGAACGCGTTGCCCAAACCCCGACGCGCTCGTTTCCTCCCAACAATGGTGGTCGCACGGTAGGATGCTTACGTGCATCGACATTTTCAGAGAATCCCCATATCAGCCAGAGAAAATCATACTCTTCCAATCCCCGCAGTGCCTCTGGTGTGGCATAATCGCGAGTGAGTTCTATGCGTCCATGCAACGTTTCTACGATACCACTCTGTCGTGGCAATCCGAATTTCGAGGTGAATGGTGATCGAAAATAAGCAATTGGTTGTATGTCCATAAGTATTCTATTTCGCGTTTAACGATGTTCAAATCATACTATTCTTCAACACTCCTTTTGATTTATCGTCGAGTAGAATCAGTTACTTTTGCAGCTTCATCGCCAACTTTCAGGATGCAGGTCTTGGCAGAAACTGCGAAGAAAAGCGGTGCACCAGTTGCTGTAGTCCGATGGAGTATTCTGCCTAATAGGTCATATACACACACCTTGGTACCCTTCTCCACCTGGTCAACCTGTAGTGTTCCTGCAGCAAACGACCAGTGCCATGTTTTGGTATCAGGTTGCGTGATGGCAGTAGGTTCACCTATTACAGCGGTAATCTCCACCTTGTCGCAATCGGGTAGCACCATAGTAAGGGTAGCTCCCGACTGCTGTATAGTAGTAGTGGCAATACCTTGATGCTGTACGATATTCCATGCTTTCACCTCCCGTCCGTCGGAGAGCACCCCATTGATCTGCATGGATCTATTCTTGAAGAATTTTCCGTCAAAGCATGCTTCTGTCAAGCGCACGCCATTGAATGTGATCGTCATGGCGTTTCTGTCGCTTTCAGCCATCGTGGCATTGATGGTGAGTGGAACAGGATTTCCCACTTTATAGAAGTCGGAAATCTGCTGATAGAAACTCGGAATACGTTCGTTAAGCCATTTATGTGCTGTATTCAATTCGTTGGTATAATTTGGCCACCACTCGTTGACAAGCTTGCGATGGTGAGGATATTCCGTTTTGATCTGATTATACATATCATCCCATAGCAGCCGTATATTCTTTTCCGACAAGAAGTCACCCAGATAGATGGCAGCACGGTCTATGAACTCCCGTTGAAAATCGGCATCTTCCATTAATCGGCGGAACAATCTTGTAGCCTCAGATGTATTTGCCCATGCGTGGTCTTTGTCATAATTGGGGTTGTAGAACCATTCAAAGGTTTTATAGGTAGCTGCCGAACCATAAAGCCCAAGTCCGAAGTCTGTATCTTTAGCCACCCATCGCCATCTGCCAGTTTCTGTGCGTGGTCTCCACCATACGATGTTATTGCCGGGAAAGTCCTGATTATTGTAGAAAAGATTCATGATCATCAGGTTGATATACTCCTTGCAATCCATCCATGTTTCATATTCTGCCAGGGTATGTCCATGTTCTTGATAGAACGCCTTGAAGCGGTTGAAATGTTCCCAATCGCCTTCTTTCAGTTCCCATCCGTTTTCTATCATATCAATATCCTCCAATCCCTCATAGTTGGTATAGATATTATCTTCGTTGCTTCGTTCACGGATGTTGAGCATACCGTTGTACTTTCCGTTGATATAGACAATGGCAGGACGCCATGCCTGCCAATCAAGATCGACATAGGCAGCCATAGACCGTTGGATGACAGCATCGCGCATGTAGAGATAGTCGAAGTCGTTGCCGGCATTGCGCAGTGCGAGTGACTTATAATCGGTGATACCCGGTCGCTGGTCAGGGAAAAATTCATATTGAAGGCGCTTCGTACCAAATCGCTTGTTGGCATAAATAGCCATCGACTTCATCATATTATCACGTGAAGCACCTCCCATGACACGTGTTTCGCAGAGTTGGTTGAGCTCACTTTTACTACCTGCGGCAGTAAAAAGTTCCAAGTTGATGGGGCGTCGCCAGTCGTATTTATAGTTTTCCTGACTGCTGTTATAGTTGCCTTTCACCAGTATTCCTTGTTTGTTATCATAGAAATACACATTCTTAGTAACGATGGAAATAACGGGAAGCGTCATCTGTCGTCCGTGGAAGATATACGACTGGGTGACTGACCGAGGTGACAGATACCCCGTACAGAATGGTTTTGCGCGCACCACCTGTGAGGCGCTGATGGTGATTGGAGCGGTATATTGCAAACTTGATGCTATTGGTTCGCTACCATCTGTAGTATATCGGATGACAGTTTCTGCAGGCGCTCCGTCAGGAAGTGACAGGGTGAGTTTGAGAGTCTGCGCATTTTCCATGACCCGTCCAGGTTCGCTGAATACCACATCGCCCAAGAGATCCTTGCAGGTAGATCCGCAGTTGGTGCCGCCTGGTGTTGGTATAGCCATATATCCCCATGTGTCGCTACCGTCTGTCTTGCGCCCATAGGCAATATTAGGCGCAGGCTGTTTTTTCATTTTGGTCAGTTTATCGACCACTTTATTGTTTTTGAACAGATAGATTTCGCCGTTCTTTCCCGACTCAAGGCGGAAATCAGTATGCATACCCGATGCTGCCTTGTCGCAATAGATGAGTACACGATATCCTTTGTTGATAAGTGATGCCGGCAAAGCCCATGCCTTTTGAGCATCATTGGTAAGTCCGATACTGTAGTTAGAAAGCTGTTCGCTACTTTCGCCATTGTTGTATAATTCCACCCACGAATCAGGAAATTCGTTCATGTCGTCCATGATACAGTCGATATTAGACTGCATGACTTCATTGATGACCAGTTGTGCGTGCATCGGTGCCGCCATGGTCATGGCTGCAAGTGCCACCCATATTGTTTTCATAGCATGTACCTATAATTGATAATAAAGCGTTATCGTATATACCAAAGAGGGATTGTAGTTATAAAAAATACCGGGGAATGAAACATTGTTGATGTTCATCCCCCGGCTCATGAATAGTTATTTCTCGATATGTTGCAGTTCCTTATCGCCAGGGCGGAACAGGAGTCCTGTACATTTGGTAGCATCGGCCTTATAGGCTTTCAGCTCGACCTTGTCCCATTTGATATCGCCTGTGTTTTGTGCGACAGGTACATGGGGAATGAGTGATCCATCCTTGACGAGGATGACGCAGGGAATCTCAGCAGTTGGGATAGTCTGATAGCCCCCCTCATAGACTTTTCCTGTCTGATAATCAATCCACTTTCCACGGGGCAGATATACGGTGCGGCTTTTTCCAGTTTCGAGCATTGGAGCAACAAGAATCTGCGAACCAAACATATACTCGTCTTCCACAAACCATGCACCTGGATCATCGGGGAATTCCACGAGCAGTGCACGTACCATAGGCAGTCCGCGCTCAGAGCAATCCTTTGCCTGTGCATAGACATAAGGCATGAGTTTGTATTTCATTTCTGCCGACTGGCGGAATGCTTTGGTAAAGCTTTCGCTGATGAGCCAAGGTTCGGTAGGAGGTGCTCCATGGGCACGTGTATGGCTTGAAAGGAATCCGAATGGCAGCCAACGACGGTAGAGATCGTCGGGACTCTTGGTGACAAAGCCACCCATGTCATGGCTCCAGAAGGAGAATCCGCTGAGTCCGAATGACAAACCGCCACGGAGATCGCCCAACATACCTACGCTACCAATCTCGTTGGTAGCAGCATCGCCACCCCAATGGAGCGGATAGCGCTGGCTTCCAGCCCATGCGCTGCGAGCCCAGATGACACCTTCATGGTCGGGAGTATTGTCGCGCACAGCCTGCCAGAGTGCTTTGTTGTAGCGCAGGGGATAGAGGTTGTGCTCATAGAATCCTGTTTTACCGCTGGCATAGATGCCATCGTATGGTGCAGCCTCACCGAAGTCACACTTGATAGCGCTGACTCCTTGTTTGATGAGGTTAGCGATTTTGCCTTGATACCATGCTACGGTCTTGGGATTGCTGAGGTCGAGCACCGCATCTTCATAGCTCAATGTTCCGTTGCCGTTGTGTACAGCCATGCCGCCATCAACGAGTTCACGGAAGTAGCGGTTCTTCGGTGTGAAGTAGGGCAACTGCCAAAGACAGGTATGGAAACCGTCTTTCTTCATCGACTTGAGCATGGCTACTGGATCTTTGAAACGATCTTTGGCAAACTCATAGTCGCACTGCCAATCTACGCCAAACCATCCTGTATCGAAATGGATAACATCTGATGGTATCTTGTTGGCACGGAGTTTACGGGCAATGTCGAGTCCTTCCTCCTGAGAGAAATAGGTGATGCGGCTCATCCATGTGCCGAAAGTCCAGAGGGGAAGCATAGGTGACTTACCAGTGACGTCGGTATAAGCATTGAGCACGTCTTTCGGTTCACCGAAGAAGATGAAGAAGTCCATCGTTTCGTCGCCCATAAAGAGGCGCTGTGCACCGATGTAAGAGGCGCCGAAATCAGCTGTTGTAGGTGCCGAGGTGTGCATGAAGATACCATATCCCCGATTAGAGAAATAGAAAGGCACGGGTTTATACATGCCATCGGTCTCTGGTCCTTGTGGATCGACTACCGAGATTTGCACTTTCTGTCCTACTTTGTTGAGCGATGTAAAACTTTCGCCGCAACCGTAAATGCGCTCGTTGGGTGAGAGCATCAGTACGGGATTGATGCTGCGCGAATTGTCTGAACCGCGTTTGATAAAGTTGAAGGGCAGGAGTTTCACCTGTGTACTGTCGTTATCGATGATGTGGCGGGTCTGTGTGAGCAGTTTGCCCTGTCCGTCGCGCAGCACGATACGGAACGGATACTTCTGTATTTCGAGTGATCCGTTATTGTTTTTATAGACAATAGCTTGGTCGGTAGCTTTCACGTTCCAGCGTCCACGACCGTTTTTAGCCTGTTCACCAGTTTGCTGTGCAATAAACTCCGGTGAGAACATGGGGTCGTTGGCATCGTCCATCTTCGGTTCGATGGGTGAAGTGAAGATGGTGACACGAAGCGTGCGGTTGTCTATTTTCTGCACTTTGATGCGCAGGTTGGGGTCGTTGTCATACTGTGTGTCGGGGAAATCGAGCATCTTCATGCGCACAGGCCAATAGCCATTGAGGTTGAAAGCCTGTCGCGGTACGAGACGGTAGCGTTTCCAGTTGAGCAGTCCTTCACCCTTGTTGAGGTCGAAGCCTGCCAGACTGTCAGCCAGGAAATAGGTGTTGGAAAAGTCAGAGAACTCGCCCGACATATCTTTTGCCTGGCATTGCAGATACTGTACACCTGCCGATGTCTGTATCTGTGCAACGGCTGCCATGGGCAGG
Source organism: Prevotella sp. P5-126 (assembly GCF_002251185.1). Classification (NCBI taxonomy): domain Bacteria; kingdom Pseudomonadati; phylum Bacteroidota; class Bacteroidia; order Bacteroidales; family Prevotellaceae; genus Prevotella; species Prevotella sp. P5-126. Next base: position 66,336 of record NZ_NPIZ01000050.1, on the reverse strand, counting down.
ATCGCTGCTGATAATAAGATTTTCTTCATCATAATTTGATAGTTGCTGTTGGTAGTCCGTATGATTTAGCTTTCAGCGTGCCATGTCCGTCGAGTACGACGAAGCATCTGCCGAAGAATGCTTTGCGCTTATTGTCCTTGAAGCGTTCGAGTGATGTCTGGTTTCCGTTATCCACACCGATGATGGTGGCATCGGTATCGAAAAACACTTGGTTCTCTGCCCAAGGGCATCGGTTGCCGTTCTCATCAACCACTTCCACCTTGACGAAGGTGGTGTTTTTACCTTGATAATCGATGCTGAGTTGCAAATGATGGGGCTGTCCGGCAGTATGGATAGTCTGCTGGCGCACCTCTTTACCGTCTTTGCGTGCCACGACCTTCACTTCTCCGGGTTCAAAGGTTACGCGCCACATCACATGATACTGGTGGCTATCTGCCTTGCGGCGCACGCCCTGACTCTTGCCGTTGATGTAGAGTTCCACTTCGTCGGCTTGATTGTAGTAGCACCACATATCGATTTGTTCGCCATCGAGCCAGTTCCAATGGGGGAAGAGATGCAGAACGGGGCGATTGGTCCATTCGCTCTGATACATATAATAGACATCTTTAGGCTGACCAGCCAAGTCGATGATGCCGAAATAACTGCTGCGAGCAGGATAAGAATAAGGTGTGGGTTCGCCGATATAGTCGAAACCGGTCCATATAAACTGTCCACCGACATAGGGAGTATGCTTCACCACATCCCATGTTTCCTCGTGAGTACTGCTCCATGAGGCATGCATGTTATCGTAAGACGAGCATTTGAACGAAGGATCGGTATAGGGCAACCACCATTCCTTAGGTGCTTTGATGACAGAGTCGCTGGGCATGGTGTAAAAACCCGTTGTCTGCAGGGCTGAAACGCTTTCGGTCATGATAAACGGACGACCGGGGAAATTCTTGGGTACATCCTTAATCCACTGATGATGATAGTTGAAGCCTACAATATCGAGCGCCTTACCCTTGAACAAGTGGTTGTCGGGTGATGGTTCGTTACATCCTGCGGTGATGGGACGTGTCGTATCGTAGCGGCGCACAATGTCAGCCAAATGGTCTGCCAACAATGTATTGACGCTGGTTTCGCCATCCTTGGCAAGGGTCGAAGCATCGTGTCCGGCATTGAGTATGAGGTTGGCTTGCTCAAGAGTCAACGTATCAGCATCGGCAGACGACCACTGTTCGAGCACCTCATTGCCGATGCTCCACATCAGTATGGAGGGATGATTGCGGTCACGCAGTATCAAGTCGGCAAGGTCGCGTTCATGCCATTCGTCGAAGAAGCGTGCATAGTCGTTTTGAGTCTTACGGCGGTGCCACATGTCAAACGACTCGTCCATGACGATAAGTCCCATGGTGTCGCACATGTTGAGTAGTTCGGGAGCTGGCGGATTGTGTGATGACCGAATGGCATTCACACCCATTTCCTTCAGTCGCACGAGTTTGCGGTGCATGGCATCTTCGTTGACCACAGCACCCAAACAACCGAAATCGTGGTGTTCGCAAACCCCGTTGAGCTTCATGTTCTTGCCGTTGAGCCAGAAACCTGTCTTGGCATCAAAGCGGAACGAGCGGAATCCGGTGTTGGTCCACACCTCATCGACCACTTTTCCACCTACCAGCACTTGCGTGCGTACCTTATAGATATAGGGGTCATCAACCGACCACAGATGGGGACGGCGCACTTTCAAACCAACTGCTCGTCCTTGGGCATCAAACACTTGGTTGCGCACCTTATAGGCTTTGCCCTGACTTTCCACATCGGCAGTCACGGAGATACGTCCGTCGGGATTGGCAACCACATGCATCCCCCAGTGTTTCACATGCACATCGGCGGTTTTGGTAAACCACACATGGCGGTAGATACCGCATCCGCTATACCATCTGGAATTAGGCTGATCGCTATTATCCACACGCACAGCCACCACGTTGCGACCGGCTATGAGATAAGGTGTGATGTCGTATTCAAACGAGCTATAACCGTAAGGGCGGTAGCCCACTTCCTTACCGTTGATATAGACACGGGCATTCATATACACTCCGTCGAACTCAATGAAGTAGCGTTCTCCTTGTTTTTTCTGCAGATTGAAAGTCTTGCGATACCATCCAATGCCGCCAGGAAGTGCTCCCCCACCCGCTCCTGATGGGTTAGAACAGAGGAAATCACCCTCCACAGCCCAATCGTGTGGTAGGTTTAGTGCACGCCAATGCGTATCATGATAATCGGTTTTTGACATTTGTGCCGAGTCTGCCAGCACAAATCGCCATCCGTTGTCAAAGTTCTGGCGGTCGCGTGCCTGTGCGGTCAACATACAGCCAATGGCACATGCCAGAATAAAGAATCTATACATAAGAAATTAGTATTGGTAAATCGTTGGGCAAAGTTAGCGATTTTCAGCAAGAAGACAAAGGCTTTCTGTCTTTTTTTTACCTCCACCCAACGGCAACTGCTATGATTTTTCCAGCAAATTTATGAAGATGGATGGAAATGAGAACTTTCATTACACAAAAAACAATTTCTGTCTATCGTCGTATTAAGCATCATTTTAATTTGAATCTGCGCTTAACCATACGGGGCTGTTGAATGATATTGAGACGAATCAAGGATGTAGCGCACCAAAGGATGAATCTAACAAAAACAGAACAATGAGCATCGGCGAACTTCCTTTATATTATGTACGCGTATATGCGCACGCACACGCGACGTCGTAAAAATCGACCACTCGACCACCAGAATCAGATAAGTGACTACAACACAACACCATAACGGGTGGTCGAACCTTCTGTTTTTTAGATTTTCGACCACCATTCGACCACCCCTGCAACGCCCTGAGGATACAAAACATAAACAATTAACTAACGCCATGAAAGGACAAAAGTAAAGTGTGATCCTATTTCCCTTATAAAAAGCTATCGTTTATCAACGTTTTTCCAAACCTTGATAATCTTTTTATCCAACGTTGGATAATACCCTTATCAAATATTGGATAATACTTTTATCAAATATTGGATAATACTTTTATCAAATATTGGATAACATCTTTATCAAACGTTGGATAACATCTTTATCAATCGTTGAAAAGATCTTTTTCAAACGTTAGACAATACTTTTGCCAAACATGGGGTAATACTTTTGCAAAACATGGGGTAATACTTTTGCAAAACATTGGAAATGCCTTGGCAAAATAACGGGCAATATCTTGTACATGGTAAATGGAACATTTAGGCAACTTGTATATAGAAGAAGGGCGATGTCAGTACGATGGTTATGCAGGTGGTCAATGGGTAGTCATTGGGTATTATATAAGACAAGAAGGGTGTGCCGTATGGCACACCCCTCCTATTGCAATATCTTTAAAATCAGAGTTTCACGCTAACAGCCTTACCGCTGTACTGCACCATTTTACCCTCAGGATTGTCGAGGTTGAGGTCGCGGGGCTGGTCTTTCTTCACGAGTACTACATTGAAACGACGGTTTTTCAGCATACCCTTGAAAGCACCATTGCGCTTGCCGAAGCTGACAGTTTTGTCGGCATCGTTATAGGCAATCTCGATGGTGGCATACTTACCCTTCTCGTAGTTGTAGTTGGTTCCCTCGTCTTCGTAGAGTTGGAACGATCCGTCCTGACCCTCATAGACATAGAGATTGATGAGTTCGGCAGGTTTCTCGTCGCACCACTCCATGGCAGGACCAAATGGAATGATGGCACCTTCACGTACGAAAACAGGAATCTTCTCGTAGGGTGCATCAACTACCAAATGCTGACCACCATCATAGTGTTCGCCAGTATAGAAATCATACCAACCACACTGTTTGGGGAAATATACGCTACGGTTGCGAGCCTTGTAGTAGCCAACAGGACAAGCCATGAGCGCAGGACCAAACATCCACTGGTTGCCGATATTCTCCACTTCCTTATCGCCATTGAAATCCATAACGAGTGCACGCATCAGCGTATAGTCTTTGAAGTGAGCCCATGCAGCCATGCTGTACATATAAGGCATCATGCGATAGCGCAACTGGTCGTAATAAACAAACGACTTATAGGCAGGATGATTGTCGGGAGCGATGTTCCAGATTTCGCGAGTAGGCCACTGACCATGCGAACGGAACAAGGGGATGAAGGCTCCAAACTGATTCCAGCGAGCCTGGAGTTCACGCCATTCCTTCAAATCTTCGTTCTCTTCACCTGTTTCGTTGAAGAGTTTCTGAGCCGCAACATAGCGGTTTTCTACACAGAAGCCACCTTGGTCCATTCCCCAGAAAGGCACACCCGACATAGAATAGTTGAGTCCGGCAGTCATCTGAGCGCGCATATCCTCCCAACGGGTGCCGATATCACCACTCCAAGTGGCTGTAGAATAGCGCTGTTCACCAGCGAAACCGCTACGGGTGAGCAGGAACACACGAGGTTCGTTGGCTTTACCCTTCCATACCGAACGCTGTCCGTTGTAGATAGCATCGGCATTGACGGTAGAATAGGCATTGAAATATTCGGTAGAAGTGCCGAGGGCAGTAGGTCCGCAAAGTGCTTTGCGATACCACATCGGAGTGCAGTCGCGCACATTAGGCTCTGAGGCATCCATCCACCAAGCATCGATGCCAGGCACACCATTCTTATTAAACTTGCTATAGAGATGGTCGTCCATCTGTTTCCAGAACAGTTTGCGAGCTCCCTCATCATAGGCATCATACATCGAACCACGGAAGCCAAGCCAGTCGTGGATATCGTCCTTGACAGCCTGACGATACATCCATCCCTTCTCGTCGAGTTCCTTATAGTGTTCGGTGGTGTCGTAGAACTTAGGCCATACACTAATCATGAAGCGTCCGTGCATAGCGTGAACAGAGTCGAGCATAGCCTGTGGGTTGGGATAACGGCTTGCTTCAAAGTCGTGAGCACCCCAATCGGGCAGATTCCAGTAGTTCCAGTCCTGCACGATATTGTCGATAGGAATGTGGCGACGACGGAACTCTGCGAGGTTATCCTCGATGTCCTGACTGCTCTGATAGCGTTCGCGGCTCTGCCAGAAGCCGAGCACCCATTTCGGATAGAGCGATGCTTTTCCTGTCAAAGTGCGATAGCCGCTGATGACGTCATCGAAATTCTGACCTGCAATGAAGTAGTAATCCATATCGCGCGCCATCTCGCTCCAGATGCTGAGTTGCTCACGCTCTGTCTTATTGCGAGGTTGTGAGACACGCAGTCCGCAATAGGAATCGCCACCATCGGGTTGCCACTCAATGCGCAACTGTGCCTTCTTACCCTTGGTCAGTTCGGTGCTAAACTTATAGCTGTTGGGGTTCCATGCGGTACGCCAACGCTCAGGCACCACCTCCTTGCCATCGATATACACCTTGATATAACCGGCATAGTAGAGGATAAACTGATAGAGTTGCTTCTCATTCTTGCCAGCCTTGGCACAACGACCACAACATTCAGGCTCGATAAATCCTTCGTATGTCACAGTGGCACCTTGGAGATTGAAGCCCTTGGGGAGGTTCTTCAGACCGCCATTATCGGTCTTGTTGGCAATTTCTGAAGTTGGAGGGCAAGCATACTCATAATAGATGCTATCCTCATCGCGCACCAGTTTCTTACCATTCTTATCGACGTAGGTACCAGTCAGATGACCTTCTTTACCGCGACGGTCGTAGAGTTTGAAGGCGCGGTTCAGCTGCAAATAGTCGTTAGGATTGCCAAAGCGGCAATAACTGTAGCTGTCCCACAGGATACCATAGTTCTTGTTGGAGAGTACGAAAGGAATAGAGACCTTGGTGTTATATTGGAACAGGTCTTCGTTTTTGCCTTTCATATTAAATTCCTCAGACTGATGCTGTCCCAATCCATAGAAGGCTTCATCGGAAGGACTGTCGAAAAGCATCTGCCAAGTCAGTCCGTGCTTCATCTCTTCGGTCACTCCACCGATGTTGCGTACACCGTATTCGCGCTCAGGGACTGTGAAGTTCTGGAATTTCTTGCCATCCTTAGCCTCTTTAAGCAGTTGTTTTCCTGTGGCATCAAAAAATACGATCGCACCCGTTGCCTTATTGACTACGGCAGTCACATTCTTCGCTTTGACTATTACAGACTGCTCGTCCTCACTTATCGTATAGGTTTTTTTTGCAGGAGCTATCTGCGGTACAATCATCAGACTGGGTTTCTTGACAGGTAATGCACTCTCGGATGTGGCGCGCACACGGATGATGTTGTCGTTCATCACCTCAAGACAGATAACTTTGGCCTGACCACCATCGGGTTTGACCATTACCTTGTTGCCATTCTGCTGCACTTCTGCTGCAGCCATTGTCAATGCGGTCATTGAGAACGCACCGACCATGAGGGTTTTAATAATATTCATTTGATCATTTAGGGTTATTATATACTACTTTTTTCAATTATTTTATTTCATCGTCAGCATGGTCGTCGTCCATAATTTCAGCTTCTTCTACCATGCCTTTTGCTGGCAAGTCGATCACCATGATGGTTCCGCCACCAGGGTTGTCCTTCACTTCGATGGTGCCACCATGTGCCACTATGATGTCTTTGACAAGAGCGAGTTCGAGTTCGTCAACACCTGCTGTATGGTCAAACATATGTGGTTTATACTCATCAGCCACTCCGATACCATTGTCAGCCACTTGAATCTGTACGTTACCATTGTCCTTTCGAATGAGCCCAACACTAATGTGGCAGTTCTTGGCGGCAAATTTCTGTGAATTGGTAAACAAGATGTTGAGCATGCGCTTGATCAGAACGACGTCAAACTCCATAAAGAGTTCGTCGATAAGCATGACATTGCTAATCTTTACACCCTTGTTGCCTTTCACATATTCAGCACATTGCTTCTTAATCACTGCTACAAGGTCGGCATATTCCGTATGCATCATAAGGTGGCGCACAGGTTCTTCAACAACAGCATCTCCTGTTGCTGGCTGTTCTGCTGCCATCGATGCTTTCATCTCTGCCATCCATTGGCGCTTCTCCATCTCAAGGCGCAATGCGAAGGCGGCTTGGCGTTTAGCCTGACGACGCATATAATTCTTGCGCCACCACCAAATGCCAAAGGCGGCAACCAGCAACAGCATCATGATCATCCACCATGAACGCCAGAACGGAGGCTGTATGATAATGGTGAGTGTTGCCTCTTCACTACCAATGGTACCATCGTCGTTGAGCATGCGTACGCGCAGGGTATAAGATCCTGAAGGCAGACTCATATAAGTAATGTTGGGGTTGGCTTCTTCGGTTCTAATCCAGTCGTTGTTCACACCATCGAGGCGATAGAGGAAGCGCGAGCGGTGATGGATTTCGCCATTGGAACTTCCCAACTGAATGGTAAACTGGTCGTTGTATTTCAAGCGAACGGCACGACAGATGTTCAGTGCCTTACGTAATATGATGCGACCGTCAATCTTTTCACCAACCTTTACGTCCTGTTCAAAGAGTTTCAGGCCGCTGAATACGGGATATTCCTTATACTTCTCTTCGCGCATCAGCTTCGGATTGATGACATCAAGACCTTCCTGACCACCCACCAGGATAAGTCCATCGGCAGTCTTACAGATGGCACGCTGGTTGAACGGACCGTTCTGGAGACCGTCGTTGCTATTGAAAGTGCGGATGATAAAGTTCCATCGTCCGTCTTTTTGCTGCGGGATGACGTTTGATACGCCATGATCAGTCACCAACCATACCGTGTGGTTGTTGTCTTCCACCATGGCATTGACGGTAGAGCCAATGAGTCCGGAACGCATATCAATCAGATAGACAGCATTGGTCTTCGTGTCCCAGATGGTTGCACCCGATGAAGAGCCCTGCCAGGCAAGTCCCCGACTGTCCTCCATAGTACATATTGAGGATTCGGTAATACCGATGCCCTCTTTATTGTCAATAATATTGCGATTGATAATCTTGCCAGAAACGGGATTCACAATCGAATAGAAATTGGAATGGGATACCATCAACCAGTTTTTCTTCGTCAAATTGACAGTCGAGATATAGTCTGATACCAAGATAGAGTTATGGCTGGTGATAGGTGTGTCAAAGCGTCCTGCACGGGTTAAGCGCTGAATACCGTTACCCAATGTGCCAATCCAGATATTGCCCTGACGGTCTTCACATATCGACCAGATATTGTTATTGGCCAATTCACCCGGTTTACCCGATGAGCGGAAATTAGTGATAGCACCACCACGGAAACGTATCAGTCCACCTTCATAGGTTCCAAACCATACGGTACCGTCACGTGAAACCAACGAACTGACCATGGTATTGGTGGCAATGCCACTGTTGTTGCGGTCGAAAACAACCTGTTCGCCAGTTTTACGATCCATGCGAATGATACCCGCATCATTGGTTCCCAGCCAGAAGAAGGATTTATCGGAAGTGATGGTGGTGATATTTCCCAGATCAAGATGGCGGAAATTGGAGAGTCCCTCTTTAAACATATTGACGCCATTCATATAGGTACCAATCCAAATACGACCCTGCTGGTCGCGATAAAGAAAGCGGAGGGTGTTTTCGCTGATAGACGTACCGTCGTTTTTCTGAGTCAAGAACTGGCGCACCTCATGCGCTTGGCGGTCAACAAGAAAGAGTCCTGTATGGTCGGTAGCTATCCAAACGCGCTTTTTGCTATCCGAACAAATATCCCAAATGCTCAGTCCGTCAGGCAATTCCACGCCCCAGCGTTTCGCCAGTTCTTTATAAGAAAGAATCCAACGTCCTTTCGACTTCACAAAACAGCCTACCACGGTTATCATCCAGAGATTACCATCGGCATCGGTACGCAACTTACATTCCTGATTGTTGAAGAGTCCTTTCTCACGAATATAAGCATCTTTCCAACTAATCCAGTTTTTCTCTCTGTTGAAACAGAACACCTCACCATTGTGTGAAGATACCAACAAGCTCTTGCCTATCTCTGCAAAACTCGATACACCAAAGTCGGAATTGAACTCTTGGCGGCCATAACCGAAATTAAACTGCTTGGCTTCTTTGGTATAAGGATTATAATGCCAGAAACCAGTATCATAGGTTTTTACCCAAAAATGATGATGCTTGTCTATATAAAGGCGCTCGATACCACCCGCCACGCCGTGTTGCTGCAACCAACGCTCAGGATGTCTGTCACATGACTCGGTTACTGGGTCGAAGATGGTATAGTTCATACCCTGCTTCAACCATAGTTTTCCATCGTATGCCTCATAGATCTCATCCACATAATTGTTGCGTAGCGTAGTGGTATCTTTGGCGTATGAGTAGAATGTCTTGATACGATATCCGTCGTATCGATTAAGGCCATAGGGAGTTCCTATCCATACAAATCCCTTGGAGTCGCGCTTCACACAAAGAATCTGTGAGTTGCTCAGTCCGTCACGGGTATCAAGTCGGCTAAACTTAATGTCATCAATAGCAGCACCGACTGTCAGCACAAAGCTGACCATCAGCGTCAGTAACATGATCATCCTTCTCATATTTACAGTCATTAGCATCAATGCCAGAGGCATTTATTTTAGGTTTTACGAGTTATATATAATATGGTGCAAATGTACTCTTTTTTATTGAAAAGACCAAACATAGTCAGCCTTTTTTGGTCCTCGACCTACTACTTACTGCGGTTTTTTAGCCGAGGTACCACGGATGACCAACTTTTGTGGCACAATTTTGTGATATACGCCTGTATCACCTGCAATATTCTTGAGCAGCAATTGACAGGCTGTTGCACCCATTTGGTGAGCCTGATCGACGATGGCTGACATTTGCGGCGTGACGAATGCAGCATGCACGTCATCGGTAAAGCCGATGAGTGCCACATCGTCGGGTATGCGCAATCCTGCCTCACGAATGGCATTGAATGCGGCAAAGGTGATGATATCGTTGAAAGCCACTATGGCATCAGGTTTCTGCTCTTTAAGTAGGGTAACAGTATTGGAAAGTACGGCATCATAATCTATCGATCCGCATTTCACAAGTTCACGCTCGATGGGAATCTGATTTTCACGAAGTGCTTCAAGATAACCATGTTTACGACGCTGAACCATATCGAGGTGGTTAGGACCGCCGATAAAGGCTATGCGACGACTACCGGTATCTATCAAATGCTGAGTAGCCATCTGGGCGGCTTGGTCACCATTGGCTGTGACACACGAGAAGCGCTCTTTCAGACAAGTACGACCAAAGAATACCAAAGGAATGCCCATCTCTGCAATCTCCTCAAAGTGGCTGTAATCAGTAGTGGATTGTGACAAACAAGCTATAATGCCCTCCACATGGAGATTGATAAAGTTGTCGATGGCTTGTGTTTCAATATCAAATGATTCATGGCTATTGGCACTAATGACGCTATAGCCCGATCGTTTGGCCTCATCTTCTATGCCATCGAGTACCGCAGCATAATAGTGGGTCACCAAATTGGGCAGCACCACGCCAATAATCTTTGGAGCTTCTTTACGCAAACTCTGTGCAAAAGGGTTGGGGCGATAGTTGCGTAGTTTGGCTAAAGCCTTCACCTTTTCCTGCATTTCATGGCCTATTTCCGAAGAACTGCGCAGGGCACGACTGACTGTAGCAATACTCACATTGAGCTCTTTAGCCAGGTCCTTCAACGATGTTCTATGTTGCTTTCTATTGTTCATTGCTGCAAAAATACAAAAAAACTCGCAATGGCGCAAACGTTTACGTGTATTTTTTCATTCATTTTCTGTTTTTTATCATAAAATGTACATACCTTTGCATCAGCAAACAAGAAATAATTTTGTGCATAACAAAGAAAGAGTAATGAATAGTTGATAATAAGTTAGTTAGAAAACAGAAACTGGGATTGTCGCGAGACACACCCAGTTTTTTTTGTATCAGCCATTACCTATCCGTCTATAACACATTGTTTTATAGTCTATTCAACGGCGTTGCATCTGTCCTTGGCGTTGCTCCCATGAGAATATCAGCGCCACCACTTGCGAATAACTCTTCCGTCCGCCATCAACCCGATTGGTTCTCAGATAAAACTCATAGACCGCATTTTGCAAGTTGCCCAACCAGGTACTGTATTTCGAACGCCAATAGTTGCGGTCGGCAGATGCCATCTGCCTGATTTCCGGTCGTACATATTGCAGGAAATCTTCGGCTGCCACATCACCAAGTACAGCATCTACACTACGCAACACATGAAAGAAGATGGCATAATAGCCACAAAAGCGCATCGTGCGGTCGGCAGATGAAGTACAAACCTGATAGGCATAGAAATTGGCTTCACCCTCGTTGGTGATGCCAAGTAGATGAGCATACTCGTGGGCAAACGTGGATGGATACTCGTGGGCACGCAAATCGCCATTGAGCGTAAACTCGCAGAAGAAAGGACCCATACTGCCGGTCACTCCTACCTTGGAACTCAACGGAGTGAAAAGCATGGTCTTGGCTTGCGTATGAACATGGAAAGGGGCATGGACACCCATATTCTGCTGGGCTAAACGCTTATAACCTGCCACCACCAAAGACGGCACTCGCAGAGTATCATAAATGGCTGTTTTACTATAAGTGGCATTCAAGCTATCGGCATAACGCCATGCAAAATGTCGCAGTTGATCATTGTTGGCTTCATAACGGGGTGTATGACTTCGATGATAAAAATCAGACTGGGCATAGTTTAATCCCCATGCCAGATAGAACCACACATAGACCCACAACAGATACTCACCCACCCCAGCAATGGCATAGCCCACAGTTTTATTCTTCCGACGAACAGCATAGAACGGAAATGCCACAATACCGATGATACTCAAGGCTATAAACAAGTCGCCTATGGCAAAGGGCACATATCCTGACAAGAATGTCAAAACGGTAGCAACACATGGATAGACCGCTTGGGCATAATAGTCACCCAACCCACCTATACCTTGTACGGCAACAACGATTACCAAGAATACTACGAGTATCTTTCTACGTCTATTCCACTTCATATTCTATCGCATCTTTCAGAAAGATGCAGCAAAGATACACTTTTCTCTTCAATCCACAAAGGATGTTTATCGCTTTTTCTTCTATACTTCAGCCATCGGGAATGATACTATCCTACCGACAGATAACACATCCCGAACGGATCCCGAAGGCATCCCGAAGGAAAACAGCACCAATAGTATCGTCCATAAACAGGAATAGCATTGTCGTTTGCAAGAGCCATAAAAATATCAAAAGGCAACACCCACCATCACGATGGACATTGCCCCAAACCTAAATTGATAATTATGATTTGTGTTTATGAAAGTCGGTATTGTGGTCGTGCATCTCTTCATTCGTCTATAGAAATGATTTTTGATTGCCGGTGCAAAGGTAGCAATTATGGCGCCACATCATTTTAACATAACGGAATATCGGCACCTCATGTTTTGGTGCAAATCTGCCATTAGATTTGGGTATAAAGAAAAAAGATAGTAACTTTGCAGACCAACCAACAATTCAACGGCTGACAATGAAAAAGACTATTCTATACTTGATGACAACAATGGCTTGGCTACTGATGCTTGCCACGCCACTAACGGCCATGGCTCAGGAACCAACTACGCCACAACTCACTCACGTACTGACATTACATGTAGCATGTTCGCCAGCACAAACATTGGGAAATACTGCTATGGGCAAACGCATCGTCATACCGATTATAGGCGGACACTTCGAAGGAACACATCCCAACGGCAGCAGTTTCAAAGGAGATGTCTTGGCAGGCGGTGCAGACTATCAACTGGTAGATACCATACGCAACCGTACTCATCTTGAAGCCATCTACAACATCCGTACAGCAGATGGAGTGATGATTCATGTGCGTAACGAGGGAGTTCTGGCCAACCCTATCCTTCCCAACGGGAAAACGGGTTTCTACTTCAACACAACACCTGTGTTTGAGGCACCCACCGAGAGTTGTTATGCTTGGCTCAATGACGCAACCTTTGTTTGCACACCATTTTTCGAGCAGAACACTATCGGCTTGAAAGTTTGGAAAGTTAATTGACGGACCATAGAATTGTTGCTGACACAGACATCCTATACTACACAATGAAAAAAAAGAAAAACGATATCGAAATTCCAGAAGGCATCAACCGCATCATGCTACATGCCTGTTGTGCTCCATGTTCTTCAGCCATTGTAGAATGGATGATGGCACACGATGTGCGCCCAACTATCTTCTACTTCAATCCAAACATCTGGCCACATGAAGAATATGAAATCCGCAAAGAAGAAAGCAAGCGCCACGCCAATTCACTCGGCATCGAGTGGATAGATGGCGACTACAATCATGAAACATGGCTTGCGGCTATCAAAGGGCTGGAGGGCGAACCTGAACGGGGAGGCCGCTGTCTGCAATGTTTCCGTATGCGACTCATTGCCACTGCCATGGAGGCACAACGACGTGGTTTCACCACGATTGCCACCACCCTTGCCACATCACGTTGGAAGAGTCTTGACCAAATAGCAGCAGCAGGGAAAATGGCAGAAGAGGCTGTGCCAGGCATCCACTTCTGGGCGCAAAACTGGCGCAAAGGAGGACTGCAGGAGCGTCGCAACGAACTGTTAAAGCAATACCAGTTTTACAACCAGCAGTATTGTGGATGTGAATTCAGCATGAGAAAAGAACAGGAATAAACCATATTCTGTATGGTCCGAACATGGGCATCCATCACATTCAAAGATGCGGTGGTGTGCTGCAAATCCTACATTTACAGTCATATATTCTGTTTTTACAGCATCGCATGTGCACCTGCGCACATACGCACGCATGAGTATGCGTGCGCGTACATATTATGATTGTACAGAAACAAAAAAGGTGTTCATTCGAACACCTTAAATTCATAGCCTTGCTCACGCAACCATTCTATACTTGCTGGCAATGCCGTTTTCAGTTTATCAATACTCTTGAGAGAATCGTGGAATGTGATGATGGAACCGTTGCGAGCATAGCGTTTCACATTAGCCAACACATCTTCTGCCGTCATCCACTTGGAATAGTCTCGCGTGACAAGATCCCACATCACTATGCGATACTTTCGACCTAAGATGGCATACTGTTCCCATCGCATCCAACCATGTGGCGGGCGCACCAAATCAGTATGAAGATAGGCATTAGCCTTTTCTACATTATAGCAATACTGATGGATGCTATGACGGAAACCACTAATATGGTTGTGTGTATGATTACCCACCCGATGACCTTCGTCGATGACACGCTGCAACAATTCGGGATACTTACGAGCATTGTCGCCCACCATAAAAAAGGTGGCTTTGATGCCATAATGTCTAAGCGTATCAAGAATAAATGGCGTGGCCTCGGGGATGGGACCGTCATCGAAGGTCAGATATACTGACCGTTCGTGACGGTTCATCCGCCAAGTGGCTCTGGGATATAGCCACCTTAGCCATATTGCCGGTTGTTCTATTATCACTTGCAGTTAATACTTTTCATATTATCACTATCCACGATCAGCGATCTATGCCCTGTGCACCGCCACGCTCCTCAAAGGTGCGTATCATGCGGCTATACTGCTCGTAGTGTTTGTTGAACCATTGCTGATCTATCTGCTGAGCCACGAGAAGTATCTGCTGCAAATAGTAAGCATGGGCATAAGCATTATTCTTAGAGAAGGCAAACTGCTCAGCATTGAGGTTGTTGTACCAATTGAGGTATTGCTGAGAATTGTGCCACATCTCATTGAGCACCTTGATGGCTTTCTGCTTCTGACCTACCTGATACCATCCTTCTGCAATATCAAGCGAACCCGATGAGAATTCATGCGGGATATTATATGAAGGAAGCATCTTGTCAATGTAGGCAAGAACTTCAGCGGCACGCTTCTTGTCACCTTCCTCAATGAGTTTGTTGGCCAACTGCGACATGATGCGACGATGGCTGTAGCACATGCGCATCACAGTCTCATCGATATATATGCCCTTTTGGTTGAGTCCACCAAACTTGAAACGATGCATCACGTTATCATAGGTGCGCTTCGTATCGAAGTTGCGTGCGCCTTGAGCATTGGTAGTGAATGGTGTGATACGATATGCCAATCCTTCAGTCACCACATTGTTGCCAAGGTTGATATAACTACTCTCACCAACAGTTGCAGCCACGTAGATTGGGCGTTTCCAGTTACACTCAGCCAACATCTCCAGAATCATCAAGTCGCCTTTGTAGAGTGCACTCTTGCCTGCAAGCGAGATAACCATGCGGTCGGGAATGCTATCACTTGCCATCATCATACCACTCTTGCGTACTGCCTCCTTGTCGATAGTCATATAGAGTGTGTCGGTTGGAATGACGTGGAGTTCTGAATTTTTGGAACGTGCCCAATACTTCAATACATTCTTCAACTCAAATGGGTCATCACCAAACTGTGCTTTGGCAGTTTCGGGATCTTGCTTATAGAAATCGAGAACAGCCTGCTTCATATGAGGATCGATGGGCACATACTCGTTGGTACCAGTAACATACTCCAAACGATTCCATTTAATGGGAATGCCAGGAGAGGTATAAGCAGGACGACGCATCTGGTCTATATACCAATCGGTCTGCAGATACGACAGGTTGCAAACGCGCGCATCGGTGCGCACACCTTCTACATCCTGATTGTACCACAAGGGGAATGTATCGTTATCACCATTGGTATAGATGATAGGATTGCCCTCATTCTGCAGCGACATCAGATAGTTTTGTCCAAAGTCACGGCACGAATAACGACCACTTCGGTCATGATCATCCCATGTCTGACTACCCATTTGTATGGGAACAGCCAATGCCACTACAGCAATAACTGCGGCAACCAACACATTTTCTTTCTTCAGCTTGCGGTTCAACAGGTCGATGAGAGCTGCAACACCCATACCACACCAGATGGCAAAAGCATAGAACGAACCCGCATAAGCATAGTCGCGTTCACGTACCTGCTCAGGATTCTGATTAAGGTAGATGACAATAGCCAAACCTGTCATGAAGAACAGGAAGAACACAACCCAGAACTGGCGGATGCCCACTGGTTCTATATCTTCTTTGTCGCTACCGGGCACACGACGTTTGCGAGTGTACCACGACTGCCAGAAGAGTCCGATAAGACCGAGCATCAATGGCATCATATAGAATACATTGTGGCCTTTGTTGTTTTTCAACTCATCGGGCAATGTCGATTGGTCTCCCAGACGCCAGTTGTCCAACCAACTGAAACCACTTATCCAGTTGCCATGTTCCAATTCGCCCTGACCTTGAATATCATTCTGACGGCCTGCGAAATTCCACATGAAATAGCGCCAATACATGAAATTGCACTGGTATGAGAGGAAGAAACGAATGTTCTGCAACATGCTCGGCATCTTCACCGTAACCATCTCGCCACAACGATCGTATGCTTCTTCACTTCCATCGGGCTCTTCGCCCAACCAACTACGATATGAAGCAGCTTTACCTGAATCCCACATACGCGGGAACAGCATATTCTGAGCATATACATAGTCGTCCTTAGTACGTGCTACGAAGTATTCATCCTTCTCGTCGGCAGATGCTTTCTCCTTGCGCTGCCAAACAGGTGCGCCCTTTGTTGAGACTGGACGGCAATAGTCGCCCGCCTTCTCCAAAGCCACCTGTGAGGTATAAGCCTGACCGTAAAGCAACGGACGCTGTCCGTACTGGTCACGAGCCAGATAGTCGCCAAGGGTAAATATATCCTCTGGAGAGTTCTGGTCCATTGGTGGATTGGCTGCCGAACGAATGACAATGACAGCATATGACGAATAACCAATGAGGAGCATCATCATGCAGAGCAGAGATGTATTCTTGATACGTGAGGTGATGAGCAACTTGCCTTGGCGCTTATATTGAAGTACCAGCCAAATCAGAGCCAATACAACAATGCCGATAAGCACAGCCGACCAGCCATAGCCAAAGAAAGGAATACCCAACATGGCTACAGACAACAGAAATGCTATATTCTGACGTTTCAGACTTTGATCCTTGTAGGACTCATAGATCGCCCATACCAATGTGGCAATAAGCAGGATGATATAAACAATCTCACCTGTATTGAACGGACAACCAAACACGTTGACAAACAACAGTTCGAACCATCCACCCACACGAACAATACCCGGCACAAGACCATAGAGCACAGCGCCCAAGATGACTACTGATATCACCAAAGCGGCAATAGAGCCATACAGATCTTTACGTGAATCGGGCTGGGGACACTTGCGATAGTAATATACCAGCACGATGGCAGGCAGACACAACAAGTTGAGCAAGTGAACACCAATCGAGAGGCCTGTCATATACATGATAAGCACCAGCCAACGGTCGGAATGAGGCTCGTCGGCATGTTCTTCCCACTTCAGAATCAGCCAGAATACCAAAGCGGTAAATGCCGAAGAATAGGCATACACCTCACCCTCAACAGCTGAGAACCAGAAGGTATCGCTGAACGTATAAATCAGCGCACCTACCAGTGCCGAGCCTTCAATGGCTATGGTTTTGGCGGGTGTCAACTCGCTCCAATCCTTGACCAACAAGCGTCGAACAAGATGCGAGATAGACCAGAACAGGAACAGAATGGTTACTGCCGAGAGCAATGCGCTCATCGTATTGACCATACGTGCTACCTGCGAGGGGTCGCTGGCAAAATGTGAAAACAGATTGGCGGTAAGCATGAAGAACGGTGCACCCGGTGGATGTCCGACTTCGAGTTTATAGCCCGTAGAGATAAATTCGGGACAGTCCCAGAAAGAGGCTGTCGGTTCAATAGTAGAGCAATAAACAAAGGCGGCAATCAAAAAGGTGACCCACCCCAGTATATTGTCTAACAGTCGAAATTGTTTCATTGTGTATTATTAATTATGATCTTAATTACCTAATAAAATACAAAAGTACAATATTTCTATCGAAGCGCCGTATCTTTCAGCAATTTTAACTAGATAAAGATGCTTGCACCATAGATGAGCAACACATAGCGTAGTAACTTACCTATGCTGATGCTGACCAATGAGATGACTATATTGGCACGCATCAAGCCAAGAGCGATGGTAATACCACTGCCCAAAATAGGCAGAAAGGCAAAGAATCCCATCCATGCACCACGGCCACCCATGAAACGCGTAGCCTTGTCGATACTCTCTTTCTTGACGTGGAGATACTTCTCTATCCACTCCAAACGCCCCATTCGTCCAACGCCATAATTGAAACATGATCCCAACACATTACCTATCGTACCATAGACTATAAGGCCTATAGGGTCAAGCCCTGCCGCCATCAGTCCCACCATGACAGCTTCACTGGAAAAAGGGAAGAACGAACCAGCCACAAAAGCAGCTATAAGCATTCCCCAATAACCATAACTAATCAGAAAAGTAGTGATGATGTCCATAGATTATAAATTATCAGAAGTACAGCCATGAATAGCAACACCTGGAAGGTGATATTAGTGATACGGGTATGGGTAAGCGCCAGATAATGGGCCAGCAAGGGCGACACAAATACAATAAGCATGCGAGTAAGAATGTTGTAAAGCGTTGGCTGTAGCAACAAACATGCAAACATCAGCAATACCGACCAACTGAAGACATGGTAAAGTTGACGCACACGTATGCGGTCGAGATAACTTGTGCGAATATAATGCACTATACCTATTACACTTATCAGCGCCAATAGCAACAGCACAGCAACCTGACTCCCATCCCACGCGCTGAAGTCAAAGGGTTGACTCCATTCTGTCAATGCCATGAAATGGTCAGTTATCTGGTCGATACTCTGTTGATACACCGACCAGCATGTCCAAAACCAATAGGGAGTGAGCAAGCCAAAGAAGCCGGCAAAAAATGTACGCCACGACAAAGAGTGAAGCACAACACCATGCATCAACAACAGTAATGGTATCAAACATACTATCTGGACAAATGACAAACTGGCAAGTCCTATACACAGATAGGCATAATAGGAACTTCCCACCGATGTGTCATCTTGGTATGTTCGGAAAATCATCAGCAAGGCACCAACCACACACACTTGTACCCATGCACCTTCGGTTGAAGCAAACAATGGACATGCCACTGCCGAAAGCACCAAGAAGACACACGACACCATACGTGAATAAATACGGATGAGCGCATTGCTGTTGTTCAACTCTATCATCAGATAGGTCGAGACAACAAAGCACGCAAAAGATGCCCACCAATCTCCTTGTGTGAGTCCTGCCAATAACCACACCCCCGTCACACAAAGTACGGTGACAGGTAGTGTGAGTTTGCTTTCTGATATTCTATTCTGCAGTAGTTTCGTCATGCTTGAGAGCTATCGCTTAAAGGTCTGCACCTATATCACGACGGAAATACTTGTCGGTAAACTGAATTTTCTGGGCTTCTTCAAATGATTTCTGCAGAGCCTCGGCCTTGTCCTTACCATAAGACGAAACGGCAATTACACGTCCGCCATTGGTTAGCACCTGACCATCCTTAAGGGCAGTTCCGCTATGGAACACGATACTTCCCTCCACTTGGTCAATACCGGTAATAGGATAGCCTTTCTTATATTCCTGCGGATAACCACCGCTAACAAGCATAACACATACAGCAGCTCGTTCGTCAAATGCTATTTCGCGCTCGTCGAGATTGCCTTCAGCCACTCCCTCAAACAAATCTACGATATCGCTTTTCAATCGCAACATGACACTTTCGGTTTCTGGGTCACCCATACGGCAGTTGTATTCGATAACCATCGGTTCCCCTTCAACATTGATAAGACCGAAGAATATGAATCCCTTATAGTCAATATTTTCAGCTTTCAAACCTTCCACAGTAGGACGGATAATACGGTCCTCCACCTTCTGCATCCACTCCTTAGTGGCGAAAGGTACAGGTGTAACACTACCCATACCACCAGTATTCAAACCGGTATCATGTTCGCCAATGCGCTTATAGTCCTTGGCTTCAGGCAGAATTTTATAGTGATCGCCATCGGTCAGCACGAACACCGAGCACTCAATACCACTCAAGAATTCCTCAATAACCACTTGCGAAGAGGCATTGCCAAACATTCCGCCAAGCATTTCCTTGAGTTCCTTTTGTGCTTCTTCAAGTGTAGGCAGAATCAAGACGCCCTTGCCTGCACAGAGTCCATCGGCCTTCAGCACGTATGGAGCTTGCAAGGTTTCGAGGAAACGCAATCCGTCTTCAAGATGTTCTCCGTCAAAAGTCTGATAGCGTGCAGTAGGAATCTGATGACGTTGCATAAATGCTTTTGCAAAGTCTTTCGATCCTTCCAGTACTGCACCTTGTTTAGAAGGACCTATCACTGGGATGTCCTTGGTGCGTGAATCGGCTTTCAACTCATCATAAATACCTTTTACCAATGGGTCTTCTGGACCTACGATAACCATATCTATGGCTTTCTCTACACAGAAAGTCTTGATGGTTTCGAAGTCATCAGCCTTCATGGCCACATTCTCACCACAGTTGCCAGTACCGGCATTGCCTGGGGCGATGTAGAGTTGCTCACATTTCGGACTTTGGGAGATTTTCCATGCCAGGGCGTGTTCACGTCCGCCGCTGCCTAAAAGTAATATTTTCATATCTTGTTACACCTTATTATATTAATGGAATGGTTATTTTATAACTTGCCTTGCTCGCCAAGGTAGGAATCTTTAAATCCAAGGAAATAAAGCACGCCGTCAAGTCCAATGGTATTGATGCTTTGCTTGGCATTGGCAACCACGCGCGGTTTGGCATGGAATGCGATACCCAGTCCTGCTTCTGATATCATGGGCAAGTCGTTGGCTCCATCACCTACGGCAATGGTCTGTGCAAGATTGACTTTCTCTACCTGAGCGATGAGTTTGAGGAGTTCCGCTTTCCGGTGTCCGTCAACTATATCCCCAACATAACGTCCAGTCAACTTGCCGTTATCGTCAATCTCCAGTTCGTTAGCATAGACATAGTCAATACCATATCGACGTTGGAGATATTCGCCAAAATAGGTAAATCCTCCGCTGAGGATGGCAATCTTATACCCGTAACGCTTGAGGATAGTCATCAGTCGGTCCACACCTTCTGTTATTGGGAGATGTTCAGCAATATCCTTCATCACGCTGACATCCAATCCCTTCAACAATGCAACGCGTCTGGTGAAGCTCTCTTTGAAGTCTATTTCACCACGCATAGCACTCTCGGTAATGGCGCGCACCTCTGCACCTACTCCTGCCCGATCTGCCAGTTCGTCGATACATTCAGTTTGTATAAGTGTCGAGTCCATATCAAAACAGATGAGCCGTCGCATTCTGCGGAACATATCGTCGCGTTGGAACGAGAAATCAATTTCCATATCTTTCGACACCTGCATGAGTTTGCTTTGCATCTCCTTGCGGTTGTTGGGTTCGCCACGGAGAGAGAATTCGATACAAGCTCGCACATGGTTTGTTGGATTCTTGATGCTCTTTCTACCTGTCAGTCTGAGGATGCTGTCGATATTAAGCCCCTGCTCGGTGATAATCAGCGATGCTGCCTCTATCTGCCGTGCATCCAACTGGCGTCCCATAACTGTTAGGATATAACGGTTTTTGCCTTGATGTCCCACCCAGTCTTCATATTCATCGTCAGTAATAGGCGAGAATCCGATGTTGACTCCCAGTTCTGTGGCTTTAAACAAAAGTTCTTTCATGACTTGTCCGGAATGTGCTTCCTTCAAGCGCATGAGTATTCCCAGCGAAAGTGTTGAGTGGATATCGGCCTGACCGATATCGAGAATCTGCGCATCATACCGAGCAAGGATTCCCATGACTGAGGCCGTCAATCCAGGGCGGTCCTGACCTGTGATGCGCACAAGTATCTGTTCTTCTTGGTTCATTTCAGATAATCTTCAAAATACTGTGTAATACGTTCATGCAGATGCACGCTCTGATGTCCCCGCATATTGTGTGGTTCGCCCGGATATACAAAGAAGTCGGGCTGTGTTCCTGCTGCGATACATGCTTTAAGGAAAGTGAGGCAATGTTGTGGCACTACTGTCACATCATTAAGTCCCTGTATGATTTGCAGTTTTCCTTTGAGATTCTTAGCCTGATAGAGCAATGATGTTTTTTTGTAACCTTCCGGATTGCTTTGTGGAGTTCCCATATAGCGTTCGCCATACATCACTTCGTACCAATGCCAGTCGATAACAGGGCCACCAGCCACACCGACTTTGAAGACATCGGGATAATTGGTCATCAACGAAATGGTCATAAATCCACCAAAACTCCATCCGTGTACACCGATTCGGTCTGCATCCACATAAGAGAGTGTCTTTAGGAATTCCACTCCCTTCATCTGATCTTTCATTTCTTCCTGTCCCAGTTGATGGAATGTAGCCTGTTCGAAATCCTTGCCACGATGTTCACTTCCGCGGTTATCGAGGATAAAGGTGATGTATCCTTTGCCTGCCATATAGCTTTCCCATCCACGGCTACTATAATGCCAACGTGCATCGACGTTGTGTGCATGAGGTCCACCATAGACATATACTACAGTAGGATATTTCTTGTTAGGATCAAAATCCGCAGGTTTCACCATACGGTAATAGAGATCGGTAACGCCATCTGCTGCTTTAATGGTACCACAACTGAACTGCGGAATAGAATATCCCATCCAAGGATCTTTTGCCTGGAAATAAGAAACGGCCTTTGCCTTAGTGGTTTGCACGATTTCTATACGACGTGGAACGGTCGGAGTAGAATAGTTATCGAGGATATAGTTGCCGCTTCCGCTGAGTTTGGCATTATGCCAACCCTCGCCATTTCCTAATAATGTTCGTTTGCCGGTCTTTACACTTACCGCATAGATATTCTGTTGGATAGGACTCTTTTCGTTGCTGGCAATGATAATGGTCTTCTGTTTGGCATTAAAACCAATCATTTCCAGGACCTCCCACTTGCCAGCGGTCAGTTGACTGACTTCGAGTGATTCGGTATTGCCGGCCATTCTGCTACCGTGCTTGCCAAGTGAACAAAGGTACAGGTGATTATATCCATCCTGACGACTCTGCATGATAAATGAGTTAGCATCCCATGGCAAGAAGACGATGGGATGTAGAGGTTCCACATACTTCTCGTCGGTTTCTCGATAGAGTTCAGCAGTTTTATTGCCTGTTTCTGCACTATAAGCGACCAGGCGACTGTCGTTCTGCTTGCGGTTCAATTCAAACATATAAACCGTTTTGCTGTCTGGACTCCATGCCACATTGGTGAAATAGCGGTCTGTGGGATCGCCAGCCTTGAGATAAATAGTCTTTCCTGTAGTAAGGTCATACACACCTACAGTCACCTGATGTGAAGTCTCGCCAGCCATAGGATATTTGTCGGGAGCCAGTGTGGCGATGCAGGAACGTTTTTCTTCTGGGTCGAAACCGATTTCCGGGATATCCACTTGTGGATAATCGGTCACCATCGACTGGTCCATTCTATAAAAGGCCAGTTTGTTTCCATCGGGACTCCAGAATGTTCCTTTACTGATGCCGAACTCATCACGATGCACAGCCTGTCCATAAACCACTTCTCTACTGCCGTCGGTTGAGAGTTGCACAGTCTGTTGCTTATGGTTGCAGACAAACAGGTTGTTGTCTTTCAAGAAAGCATAGGCTGTCTGTTGAGCATTGGTTTCCAACAGATTTTCACCGTCTTTCAACTCGAAAGAGCTGACCAAGGCATGTTTTTTGAAATCGACCATATAGGTTTTGCTACCTTGGCTAATCACCACAACGCTCTTGTTTGCAAATGGAAATTCTGCATTATATAGCGTACGAACCTTAATATCCTTTGTTGGTGCAATCCATTGGTTAATCTGGCTGACATCAAAGAGACGGGTTTCTTTACCGTTAGCTTTATCTACCAGATAACAAGCATCCACATCGAGGCGAACGAGTTGGTCTCCCCACCATGCAGTCCACCGGTTCTCCGGCACCATATTCCGATAGTTTGTACCACCGAAATTAAGGTCCTCAAGTGTAAAATTCTTCTGTGCGTTCATTGGAGATACAGTCATCAACATAGTCATGCAGACCATCAACGCCTTACTACAATATTTAATCATTGTCATCTTCTAATCTTCTTTTGTTACGGTCAAAGCCACGTCCACCGCCGCGTTGCTTTTTACCTCCACTTCGGTCAAAGCGCTCATGCCCCCCACGGTTCTCGCTCTTGCGATAGGGTTTGCGGTCATCGCGCGAATAACGGTCATCACCACGATCGTCACGTGAATAGCGGTCGTTGCGTCCGCCACGTTTCTGGAAGCGGTCATCACGGCGGTCGCCTTTAAATTCGCATTTCTCTAAAGAGCGGAATCGGAATGTGCGTATGTCTGCCTCTTCGTTTTCTTCTTTCTCGTCAAGTCGTTTTTTGAATTCACGATTCTGCTTGAAGCGGCGTTTCTCAGCCATCTGACGTTTCTCTTCGTCGGTTTTGACGGTACCGCCTTCTGCACGGAAGTCTTTCATCTTTCCGTCGAATATCTGATATTTGCGGAACTCACATTCCAAGCTGCCATTGTAAACGGGAATCTTGATGCTTGGCTTAAGACCGATCTGATCGAAGCACTCCTCACGATAGCTGAGTATCCAAGCGTCGTTGTTGAGGAATTGATGTTTCAGGCGTTCGCCAATCATCTTGTAAGTGCCAAGCAGGTCAGGGGTAGAGATGCGTTCTCCGTATGGCGGATTGGTAACAATAATGCTTTTCTCCTTCGGTTGTGTGAAGTTTTTGAAATCAGCCTCCTCTACGGTAATATCGTTGAGAAGCCCAGCAGCACGCACATTAAGGCGCGCAGTATTGACTGCCTTGATATCAACGTCATAGCCATAGATATGGTGAGTAAATTCTCTTTCGCTGGAATCGTCATTATAGATGCGGTCGAACAGATCGCTATCGAAATCGGGCCATTTTTCAAAAGCATACTCCTTACGGAATAGTCCTGGAGCCATATTGTGGGCAATGAGTGCTGCCTCAACGAGCAACGTACCGCTTCCACACATAGGATCGATGAAGTCGGTTTCGCCTTGCCATCCTGTCATGAGAATCATACCGGCAGCCAACACCTCATTGAGCGGAGCTTCTACCGACTCCTGACGATAGCCGCGACGATGGAGCGATTCACCACTTGAATCGAGCGACAACGTACATTTGTCTTCTGCGATATGGATATTCAGACGGATATCAGGATTTGCCACCGAGATATTGGGGCGTTTTCCTGTCTTTTCGCGAAATTGGTCAACAATGGCATCCTTCACTTTATAGGCCACAAACTTAGAATGGCGGAACTCTTCCGAGAACACCACAGAGTCAACGGCAAACGTTTTGTCTAAGCCGATGTACTCTGACCAATCGATTTTTTGCACCTCCCGATAGACATCATCAGCTGACAGAGCCTTGAAATGCTTAATGGGTTTAAGAATACGGATAGCAGTATGCAACTGAAAATTGGCTCGATACATCATTTCTTTATCGCCCATAAAGGACACCATGCGGCGTCCTATTTGCACTTCGTTTGCGCCCAGTTGCGTCAATTCCTTCGCCAAGACGGGTTCCAATCCCATAAAGGTCTTGGCGATCAGTTCAAATTCTTGTGTCATTATGTGTATTTATAAATATGGTGCAAAGTTAACTGAAATGCCGCAAATTGCAAAATAATTCCCGTTTTTTTTCATTATTCTAAATCTTTTATGTAATTTTGCCCATCGCAATATTGCCAATTCCAATATGACAAACCTAACAGACACCATATTTCTATCTATCCGTTCATGGCTGACAGCCGATGTTCTTGCATGGATTATAAGCATTCCACTTATTATTTTTTTGGCAATTTCTTGGTTTGTGCTGACACGCAGAGTCAAACGATTAAAGACTCAAGTAGAGGCCATGTCCGACGAAGTTGGCAACATTGAATACGACTTGGTGCTTAAAGCAATGAAGCTCTCCACTTGGCGAGTTGACGTACCTTCGATGACCATCAACGTAGAGAGCGACTATCGTGAAGGTAAAGACCTTTTCATACCGCAAAAGGGAACTCCTGTAGAAAAGATTTTCAAACACATCTCCACCGAACAAGTGCAAGCAGTTCGCAACGCCTTTCTCAACCTTGCGGCAGGACGCGAGGAAGAAACCTATCAGGAATACCAAATGACTAATGCAGCAGGAAAAAAGTATTGGGCTGCCATGTTTGCCACCATTGAGAAGCGGGATCTGAACGGGCGCCCACTAACCATAGTAGGAGCAACCACATGTATAGACACCACCAAGCAGGCGGAACAAGAACTACTCGAAGCTCGCAACCACGCCGAAGAGAGCGACAGACTGAAATCAGCATTCCTTGCCAACATCACTCACGAAGTACGCACACCTCTCCACGCCATTGTCGGATTTAGCGATATTCTACCTTTGGCACAGAGCGATGAGGAGCGCCAGAATCTGATAGACCTCATCAAGCAGAATAATGCACATCTGCTACGCCTATTCGATGACATGATGAACGTCTCCAAACTGGAAGCAGGAAGCTACCAAACTATAGAAAATACAGACGTCAGCATACTGGAAGTCTTGCGTGAGATTGCCGACAAATACACCACACCATGCAAAGAAAAAGGATTAACAATTGTTGTTGATAATACAAACAACCACCTATTACAAACCGACCACGACCGCCTAAAGGAAATTATCAATCAATATGTCAGCAACGCAGTCAAGTTTACCGAGACTGGAGAAATCCGTTTGGGCTACACAAAGAAAACCGATCGCATCAGCATTTGGGTAAGAGACACAGGCATCGGCATTCCTGCTGACAAATGCAACGACCTTCTTTTCGAACGCTTCGTGAAGGTCAACGAATTTGTTCCAGGCACGGGAATTGGCCTAAGCATCTGCCGCAATTTGGCAAAAAGTCTGAAAGCCAAGGTTGGAGTAGAATCGGTCATGGGCAAAGGTTCCATATTCTGGATTGATTTTTTCAACGAGAGAAAAGAGTAAATTGGAGACATCATATCGCCTTGACATGCTTACCGCCACCCTTCGGGATGCCGTCGGGATGCCTCCGGGATGGTTTCTGAATAGCTTCGGAACATTTTCAAACCGATTTCAAAATCGTATTTCCCTACGCAACAAGACTCCGAAATCCATCATCACGTCCTTTTTGCAGCCAGCCCCCGTTTATTTGCCAACAAACGGCAATAATCGCCATTATTTTGTAAGAAAATAAATAAAAAAGGCAAAACTTTACGTAGAAAACAAAAAAATGTTCAAAAGTTTTCTATATTTGAATAATAAGGAGTATCTTTGTATGCTTTTTAATGCGTAATATAAAATATGTACGACAGTCAAATAGTCATGATAAGCCGGGCCCATCGGTATTCGCCCAACAGCGTAGAGAAGGACACGGCCATATTACATGAAGTCGGTTGCAGATTGCTCGACAAAGGGCTTCGTATAGCAACATATTCGGAAGACGAGAAAGAAAAACCGCTTCCTCAAGCAGAGGTGTATGTGACCATGGGACGCGACGAAACGGTGCTGCAAGAGCTTAAAAGAAAGCAACAGCAAGGCGCCATCGTCATCAACAGTCCGGAAGGCATTATCACCTGCTGTCAGCGCTACCAACAAATGCAGATGCTGGAAAGCGCCGGAATAAATGTTGCACCGCATAAAGGCAACAACGGTTATTGGGTCAAACGAGGCGATGCTTCGGCACAGACATCAGCGGATGTACTGTTCCGCCCAGACTACGAAAGCGCCATGACCACGGCAAATGAGATGAAAGCCAAGGGGATAACGGAAATTGACATACGGGCACACATCACCGGAGACCTTGTGAAGTTTTACGGTGTCACCGATACAGACTTTTTCTGCTACTACTATCCAGGCGATGATGGGCAAAGCAAATTCGGCGACGAACAGCGCAACGGCAAGCCCGCCCACTATCCGTTTGACAAAAAACAATTGCAGCAGATGGCCAACCAAGCCGCAACACTACTGCAGACAGGCATCTACGGAGGTGACTGCATCATACAGCCAGACGGAACCCCCGTATTGATAGACTTCAACGACTGGCCCAGTTTCTCAAGATGCCGGACCGAAGCAGCCCAAGCCATTGCAGAACACATCGTTCAGAAAGCAGGACTGCAAACAATAAAAAAAGGAAATGACAGAACTGACAAACATGCTTAAGACGAAAGGCTATATTTTCGACTATGGCGGAACACTCGACACCGGAGGCTGCCATTGGGGAAAAGTACTGTGGCACACCTACCAACAGGCAGGCGTACCCGTGACCGAAGCCCGCTTTCGCGATGCATACGTGCACGGCGAGCGGACATTGGCCAAGAATCCTATCATACAGCCAGACTACACATTCCGTCAAACCCTCGACTCTAAGCTGCACATCGAGATGGAATATCTCGACTGTCTGAACTACCACGACCAAGTACTCGACCTGCTTTATACCGAGGTGTGCAGACACACCGCAGAAAGTCGTGCAGTACTCCTGCAACTCAAAGAGCGAGTGCCCATGGTACTGGTGAGCAACTTCTACGGCAACATCTCAACCGTACTCCGCGAATTCGGATTCGATGGCATCTTCGACCATATCATAGAGTCGGCGGTGGTCGGCGTACGCAAACCGGACCCACGCATCTTCCAACTCGGAGTAGAAGCCCTCGGCATGAAAGCCGACGAAGTAACCGTAGTAGGCGACAGCATCGACAAAGACATCATCCCCGCACATCGTGCAGGATGCAATACCGTATGGATACGAGGCGAACAATGGACTGATGACCCAGTAGATGAATCACAGGCCAATCTCGCTATCGACAACCTCACAGAACTGTTAGACAACAATAATATAAAATACATATATTAAAAACTAAGTGTAATGAAACAAACTAATGTTAAGCCTGCTGAAGGCAAATTGGGAATTATGGTAGTTGGCTGCGGCGCCGTTGCCACTACATTCATGACTGGTGTACTCATGACTCGCAAGGGACTGACCAAACCTGTCGGCTCCATGACGCAGTATGACAAAATTCGTATCGGCCGTGGCACAGACAAGAAGTATCTGCACTACAAGGATATCGTTCCCCTCGCCGATCTGAACGACATCGTGTTCGGCACATGGGATGTTTACCCCCAGAATGCCTATCAGGCTGCCATGTACGCTGAAGTTCTGAAAGAGAAAGATATCGAGCCCGTACGCGACGAACTGGAAAAGATCGTTCCTATGAAGGCCGCTTTCGACAAAAACTACGCTAAGCGTCTGGATGGCGACAACGTGAAAGACTGCAAAACACGTTGGGAAATGGTTGAAGCCCTGCGTCAGGACATCCGCGACTTCAAAGCAAAGAACGGCTGCGCACGCATCGTTGTTATCTGGGCTGCCTCTACCGAAATCTACGTACCCGTTGACGAGAAAATCCACGGCACACTCGCAGCACTCGAAGAAGCTATGAAGGCCGACGACCGCGAGCACATCGCACCATCTATGTGCTATGCTTACGCAGCCCTCACCGAAGGTGCACCCTTCATCATGGGCGCTCCAAACACCACCGTAGATATTCCCGCCATGTGGGAACTCGCCGAAAAGACCAAGATGCCTATCGCAGGTAAAGACTTCAAAACAGGTCAGACACTTGTTAAGTCAGGCTTCGCTCCTATCATCGGCACACGTTGCCTCGGTCTGAACGGATGGTTCTCTACCAACATCCTCGGCAACCGCGACGGTCTCGTGCTCGACGAACCCGCAAACTTCCACACCAAGGAAGTCAGCAAGCTCTCTACTCTTGAGACCATTCTGAAGCCAGACGTACAGCCCGACCTCTACGGCCACGGCAACGATGAGGATACTCAATACTACCACAAAGTACGTATCAACTACTATCCTCCCCGCAACGACAACAAGGAAGGATGGGACAACATCGACATCTTTGGATGGATGGGATACCCCATGCAGATCAAGATCAACTTCCTCTGCCGCGACTCTATCCTCGCCGCTCCACTGTTGCTCGACCTCACTCTGTTGAGTGATCTGGCTGCACGTGCAGGACGCTTCGGCATCCAGCGCTTCCTGAGTTTCTTCCTCAAAGCACCTATGCACGACTACACTCAGGGCGAAGAGGCTGTCAACAACCTCTACCAGCAATACACCATGTTGAAGAATGCTATCCGCGAAATGGGTGGTTATGAAGCCGATGAAGAAATCGATTAAACTCTATTTTATAATATTAGTAATGTCCTTGTGCCTGCCCACGCAGGCACAAGGATTGCTTTCAGGATACGTCATCGACGCTCAGACCAAAGACAGCATACCCATGGCGAGCGTCGTTTATAAAACCCATAAAGAAGCTGTTGTATCAAGCATAGAGGGCCGCTACACCATTCAGAAGAGGGTTGGCTGGGCCTTGACCTTTAGTGCCGTAGGCTATATTTCACAGACGATTCAGATTACTGACCGCACCCCCATGCGGCTCGACATCCGTCTGAAGCCCGATACAAAGATGCTAAAGGGAGTCACCGTCCGTGCCAAGCGCCAACGCTACAGCCGCAAAAACAATCCGGCAGTAGAACTGATGCGCAAGGTCATCGAACACAAGAAGATGACCGACCTCGCCAACAACGACTTCTACCAATACAATAAGTATCAGAAGCTCACCATGGCGGCCAACGAAATAACGCCGGAAATGCTCCAGAACCCTAAGTTCAAGAACAAGAAATGGCTGACCGACCAGGTTGAGAACTGCCCCTATAACAACAAGTTGATATTGCCCCTATCGGTAGATGAGACCGTCACCAAACGACTTTATCGCCGCAGGCCACACGATGAAAAGAACATCATCATCGGACAGAGTTCTACAGGAATAGGCGATCTTTTCCAAACTGGCGATATCATCACGACGATGCTGAAAGATGTGTTCACCGATGTAAATATCTACGACGACCAGATCCGACTGTTGCAATATCCCTTCACCTCACCTATTGGCAAAGGAGCCATCGGCTTCTACCGATTTTATATAGAGGACACCGTCAAGGTAGATCGCGATAGTTGCATCCATCTGCAGTTTCTTCCCAACAACCAGCAGGACTTCGGATTCCGTGGCGACATCTACATTTTGAAGGACTCGTCCTATCAGGTGAAACGTTGCCAACTGACCATTCCGCGGCGCAGCGACGTCAATTTCGTAGAAAACCTTCGTGTCGATCAGGAATTTACCCAGTTGCCCAATGGCGAATGGGTACTCTCTGTTGATGACATGATTGTGGAGATGAAGATTGCAAGTTTCCTCCATAAAATCATTGTCATACGTAACACACGCCTCACAGACTATGCTTTCGATGAGTTGCCAAAACAACTCTTCAAAGGCAAAAAGAAAGATGTGCGCGAGGCCGATGCCATGATGCGTGGCGATGCTTTCTGGGCTCAATACCGTCAGGTGGAACTAACCAAAGGCGAGAATTCCATGGATGCCTTCATCAAAGGACTGCAGAACATCAAGGGCTTCAAGTATATCATCTTCGGTGCAAAGGCACTCATCGAAAACTTTGTAGAGACCGGCAATCCGTCGAAAGTTGATATCGGACCTATCAACACCATGATATCCAACAACTTTGTTGACGGTATGCGACTGCGTGCTTCTGCCCAGACCACAGCCAATCTCAACAAGCATTGGTTCTTCTCCGGCTACTATGCCCACGGCATGAAGTCACACAAGAACTACTATAAAGGCGAAGTGACTTACTCGTTCAACAAGAAGGAGTATCTCCCACGTGAGTTCCCTAAACGCACGCTGAGTTTCACCTCTACCTACGATGTGATGTCGCCCTCAGACAAGTTCATGCATACCGACAAGGACAACGTGTTTACTGCATTCAAGTGGAGCAAAGTAGATGCTATGATGTTCTACAACCGACAGCAGATCACCTTCGAACGTGAGGAAGACTTCGGCTTCAAGACTACTTTCAGCATCAAGACCGAAGACAACGAAGCCTGCGGCAATCTGCGTTTCACTCCTATGAACGAATACACGGCATGGAAAAATATTGCTGGCAACGGTGAAGATAACATCATTTCACCCTATCCGACGACAGCAGTTCAGCCATCTCACCATATTCGCACAACAGAAATACGTGCCGCTCTGGAGTATTGTCCCGGTGCCACCTATATCAATACCAAACAGCGCCGTTTGAAGATCAATCTTGATGCACCGGTGTTCTCTGTCAGCCACACCCTGGGTCTGAAGAATGTATTGGGCGGTGACTACAGCTACAACTATACCGAAGCAGGCATTTACAAACGCTTCTGGATGAACAGCTGGGGAAAGATTGACTGCTATCTCAAGGGTGGAATACAATGGGAGAAAGTGCCGTTCCTGCTGCTCTGCATGCCTGAGACCAACCTCTCATACATCATTCAGGACAACACGTTCAACCTGATCAACAACATGGAGTTTCTCAACGACCGCTATGTTTCTGCCGATATCAGTTGGGACCTCAACGGTAAAATCTTCAACCGCATCCCATTGCTCAAAAAGTTGAAATGGCGTGAATATATCGGCGTGAAGATGCTGTGGGGAGAACTCTCCGACAAGAACAACCCCAACATGCAGACCGACAGTCCTATCGTGATGGCATTCCCCACAGGTTCGCATATCATGGATCCCCATCGTCCCTACTGGGAATTGGCATTGGGTATTCACAATATCTTCAAGATCATGCATGTGGAATATGTGCGCCGCCTCAACTACAACGACCTGCCGAGTGCCCACAAGCACGGCATCCGTTTCATGGTGCGCATGACTTTCTAACCGCTATCGACAGCACATTTTCTGCATACACCACCTATCAGGGCTGGATTCCTACGATTGGAAATCCAGCCCTGATTGTCATTCTGCACCTATTCCTTTGATGGAAAATCCATTTCTATTTATCATTCCCGCCCTATATGATTATCATACCCTTGCAGTCTGACCCATTCCATAAAATCACATTACTTGCGAAAAAAAAATCGGTTGCCTGCAACTTTTCCACGCTATGTATCGTCAAAAGGTCAGAAACATCACAAAAACAAAAAATATTAGACTATGAAAAAAATCATGTTTTTAATGCTGACTGCCATCGTCACCATGACATCATGCAAGGAAATGAAGATTACCGCCGACTCGCAATCGCCACAGGTTACCACCATTCGCAACGAAGTGAAAGACTTTGAAGCCATTGAGATTTACGGTTCGGTCAATGTTGTTTATCAACAAGCCAATACGTATCATGTATCAGTAAAAGCCCCGCAGTCGCTTCTTAAGAATGTAGAGACCTCCGTTTCTGACAAGCGGTTGAAGATTATGATCAAGACCCCCAACACCTTTTTCAACGTCGGCAATAGCGACGATGTAACCGTTACCGTCAGCTCTCCCGACCTTGTCGGCATCTTCTTGAAAGGTTCTGGCGATTTCAAATGCAACGGCCATATCGATACCGACAATATGATGATTGACCTGCGTGGTAGCGGCGATATCGACCTTCAGAGTCTCATCTGCGACAATCTGAAAGTGGTTCTTTCCGGAAGTGGCGATATCGATCTCCCCAATGTTACGGCACGCAACACCAATCTTTCCCTCATCGGTTCGGGCGACATCGACATCACGCAGCACCAAGTCATCGCCACACGGATGGATTTGAAAGGTTCGGGCGATATCGAGTTGAAAGCCGTTGACTGCGGAACCATCGAGAGTCAGGTCATCGGTTCGGGCGATATCAACATTGAAGGAACAGCCCAAAGGGAGCGCCACGACGTCAAAGGTTCAGGCGATGTATATACCAACAAACTGGTATTAAGATAAAAAACGACAGTATATTGCTCGTTTTTCACGAATAATGTGTAATTTTGCGCTTGCAAAGTTACACATTATTTATATATAAGATGAAATATGCAATAATTGCGGCCGGCGAAGGCAGCCGATTGGCAGCCGAGGGAATTGACTCTCCCAAACCGTTGGTCAAGGTAGGCGGCGAGTATCTGATAGACCGTCTGATACGTGTTTTCATGGATAATGATGCAGAAGAAATCGTTGTCATCTGCAACGATCTCACCACTTTGGTAGCTCAACACTTGGTAGAACTGCAGCGCGACGGACTGAAAGGACGCCCCATTCCTCTGCGCTTCTGCGTTCAGAGCACTCCCAGTTCGATGCACAGTTTCCATGTCATCAGCCCGTATCTCTCCGACAGTCCTTTTGTATTGACCACCGTCGATACCATTTTCCGCGAAGAAGAATTCAGCAACTACGTGAAAGCCTTCCGTCAACAGATTGCCGACGGACATACCGATGGCGTGATGGGCGTCACCGACTACATCGATGACGAAAAGCCACTCTATGTCGAAACCGACGATACGCTCCGTATTCTCAATTTTCTCGACTATCAAGAGCATCCCCGTTACATCTCCGGCGGCATCTACGGTCTCACCTCGTCAGCCATCGAAACACTTAATGGCTGCATGGAACGTGGCGAAAGCCGCATGCGCAATTTCCAGCGTGCCCTGCTGACCGACGGTCGTCAGCTGACGGCTTGGGTATTCTCCAAAGTACTCGACATCGACCATGCCGATGATATCAAGAAGGCAGAAGCCTTCCTCGCCGGTCAATAACAGATATTTCTCATTCACAATACGATTATGACAAACGAACATAAAACCTTCCGCGAACTGCTTCGTGCATCCTTCAAGTCAGACGATACCGAAGAGTGGCTTGATGTGCATTTCACACGTCCTATCGGTTTGGCGTTTGCGCTTTTCTGGAACCGTTTCGGTGTGCATCCCAACGTCATCACCATCATTTCCTTCTTCCTTGGTGCTGCTGCCGGAGTGATGTTCTATTTCCCCGACCTCTATCACAACATTGCAGGAGTCGTTCTCCTGATGTTTGCTAACTTCTGCGACTCTACCGACGGACAGATGGCGCGCCTTACTGGCAAGAAAACCCTTGTAGGCCGTGTGCTCGATGGACTATCCGGCGATGTCTGGTTTCTCTTCATCTACGTAGCCATCTTCCTTCGCACAGGTAATATGTTTTATGACGAAATAGGCTATTCTGCCTACTTCATAGCCTTTGCCATTGCCGCTTGGGCAGGTTTCGGCTGCCACTCCCGTCAGAGTTCCTTAGCCGATTACTATCGTCAGATTCATCTTTTCTTCCTGTTAGGCAAGGAAGGCAGCGAGCTCGACAACTCTGCCGAACAGCGTAAGATAGCCGAGTCGATGCCCAAAGAGCGTTGGTTTGCCCGCCTATTCTATTCCAACTATGCCGGCTACTGCAAATCACAAGAAGACCGAACTCCTAAGTTTCAGGCATTCTATGAGCAGTTGCGCCAGCGTTATTCCAATCCTGCCACTATTCCGCAATCGTTGCGCGACGAGTTCCGCCGAGGTTCTCTTCCGCTGATGAAATACACCAATCTGCTGACTTTCAACAGCCGTGCCATCATTGTCTATCTGTCGTGTCTGCTGGGTGTGCCCTACGTTTATCCTATTTTGGAGATTACGGTCTATACCGTGATGTATGCACACATGCGCCGCAGCCATGAGCGTCTGTCCGAACAGATGACCAAGCGACTTGCTTCCTTCCAATAGTTTCTTGCCCCATGAACTGTCACATCATCCTTGCCGACAATCAAGACATCACCCGTGCGGGCATTCTGTATGTTTGCAGTCAGGCCGACCAGTGGTCAACGGATAGTGCTGAAGACAAATGCGGACTTATTGAATTATTGAAAAGCGATAGTGAAGCGGTGGTTGTGATGGACTATACGCTGTTTGACGTCAATGATGTTGACGAGCTCGACATCCTGCATCTTCGTTTTCCCGATGTGCAATGGGTGATGTTCAGCACCGACCTTTCCGGCGATTTTGTACGCCGTTTGCTGGCGCTGAGTCCCCGTTTCAGCATTTTGCTCAAGGAATCTCCCTTGCAAGAAGTGCGCGAATGTCTGTCTGCCGCCTGTCGCCATCAGCGCTACATCTGCCAGCGCATGGCAGAAATGCTATTGGCGCCAAGTCAGGAGAAGCAAGAGGAAGACATTCGCCTGACGCCCACAGAGACCGAGATCCTCAAGGATATTGCGCTCGGTCTTACCACGAAAGAGATTGCCGAGCGCCGTTTCTCCAGTTTCCATACCGTCAACACCCATCGCAAAAACATCTTCCGCAAGTTGGGTGTCAACAATGCACACGAGGCTACCAAGTATGCGCTACGTGCCGGCCTCGTCGATTCTGCAGAGTATTACATCTGAGTATTCGCCGCATATCTCATCCGCCCTTGAGCTACATGCGCCTGACAGTTGGTCTGTCACCAGCTGACTTAACTCTTGCAGTCCATCGGCAGCAATAGTCTGTGGCATGCATTTTTGCCGTATAGGGTTTCGACCGATGTTGAAAGTGGTGCTGCCACAGGTCGTGCAAACGTCGCTTAACAACCTAACAAGCAACACCTTACATTCCTATAGCACATACTTCTAAAGGCAAATCAATTTGTTTTGCTCAGCAATTCAATTTGTTTTGCTCAGCAATTCAATTTGTTTTGCTCAGCAAATTCATTGAATTTACTCAGCAAATTCATTGAAATTGCCGAGCAAGGGAATATCTGAACCACATCAACAGACCATTGCCGAGTGAGCCAAGCAATAGGCAAACACCTAAAAAAATATATCCGCAGCAAAGCCACGGATATATTAGCATGTTTGCAAAGCCTATCGGCAACGTCGCTATTTTCTGTCCATCACGCGCCAAACGTAGGCTATATAGCCGAAAACAAAAGGCACGAGGAGCGAAACATAAAACATGGTGCGAAGCGTAAACTCGCTGCTGCAACTGTTGGCAATGGTCAGTGAGCACTGCAAATCGGCATTCGACGGATAGTAGGCTGTATTGCCCCACCCTGCCACCAACAGCAGCGACAACACCACAAGCACCACGCCAATACCGGCAGGCCATATTCCTTTGACATAGGTGGCACTGAAAATGGTGCGCGCCACGCCGTAGAGCAACAGCACAACACCAATCACCGTGAGCACTGCGAGCGGCCACAACTGGAGATAGTTGTGCAGATATTTCATCGGTTCCATAAACACAGCACCCGTGGCAGGGTCAACGGCAAAGCCATCCTTCAGTAGCGTGCGCACAAAGAAAGCAAGGAAAAACACCAGGAATGGTATCGTACATCCCACCAGTCTTACTGAACCGCGCGAACGGATATCCTCGTCATCAACATTGTTCATGATATACAGGATGCCCAAGATGCGCGCCAAGAACATCACGGCAAAGCCCAATGCAAGGTTCCAAGGGTCGAGCAGTGCGTCAAGACCTGCCGAAGCGTTGGCCCACCGACTGATGACCGGTGCGCCAAGATCGGTGAGCGATGCTTTCTCGACAATGAAGTTTGACCCATTGAAGAAGGTGGCAACAGCCCCACCCAACAGCAACGGACCCACTATGCCGTTGATCACAAGAAACCACTGATAGGTGCGCTTGCCGAGCAGATTGCCTTTGCAGTGCTGAAACTCATAGCTCACAGCCTGCAACACAAACGAGAAGAGAATAATCATCCACAGCCAGTAAGCTCCGCCGAAACTTGTACTGTAGAATAATGGGAAGGAGGCGAAGAATGCACCACCGAAGGTTACGAGTGTGGTAAACGTGATTTCCCACTTCCGGCCAGTGGACTCCATCACTTTGCGCTGTCCCTCTTCGGTACGTCCCAGACTATAGACCAGCGAATTGGCACCCTGCACAAAGAGCAGAAATACGAGCAATGCGCCAAGCAGCGACACCACAAACCACCAGTATTGTTGAAGAAATGTATAAGTCATAACAGTGTTCTTTTTTAGTGTTGGAAATTGAATATTGGATGTAATCTCTATTCTTGTGCCGACTTATAGTTCTTGATGACACGACACATGATGCTGACTTCTGCTATCAGCAGAACGGTAAACAGCACGAGGAAGATGAAGAAGGTCAGCGAAACGCTACCTGCCTTCAGGTCGGAAACTGCGGCTACCGTGGGCAACATATCCTGTATAGCCCATGGCTGACGACCCAGTTCTGCCACTATCCAACCTGCTTCGCTGGCAATATAAACCAGTGGTAGCATCGCAACAGCCGTTATCCAGAGCCATCTGCCACTCCTGGTGATGTCTTTTCGCCATGCCACAAAACCTATAACGATGAAGAACAGCAACAGCAGACTGCCCACTCCTACCATGACGCGGAAGGCGTAGAAGTTGATGGGGATATAGGGCACGAGTTCTGCACGGTCTTTGATGTAACCATAACCAAAGTATGGCATGTCGGCCTTCAACTGTTCTGCGAGTTGTGGCAAACGGCTGTCGTTGGCATTGGCAGCTTTCACTTTGCGGTATTCGGCAAGCGTGGCAATGGCATTGCGACCACGCTCCATCTTCTCCTCAGCCGACAGTTCGCGCGTACCGTCCTTGCGCGTATAGCCGTTGAGCAGATCGTTCACTCCAGGCACATATCCGTCGGTGGAATGAGTGGCAAGGATAGAGAGTCCGTAAGGCACGGCTATGCGCAAAGGCATCTCGCCTCCCTGGGCATAATCGGGTTGAGCAAAGGGATTGAGCGCACCGACCACGGTCAGTCCGACACCCTCACCACCATCGTAGAGTGCCTCCATAGCAGCAAGTTTCATGGGTTGTTTCTCTGCCACCATTACCGCAGAACCATCGCCTGTATGTATGGCAGCCAGCGAAGCCACCAGTCCCACGATGCTTGCCACCTTGATGCTTTGACGTGCAAGTTCCTTCTCTCTGCCACGCAACAGATACCAGCAACTCACGGCACAAACAAACACAGCACCCACAATCCATGTGGAAGTGACGGTGTGGAAGAATTTATCAACAGCCACCGGCGACAGTGCCACCTCCATGAAACTCGTCATCTCGTTGCGCATAGTATCGGGATTGAACTCGCAACCCACAGGATACTGCATCCATGAGTTTGCCACAAGTATCCACCATGCAGATATCGTAGCACCGATACCGGTAAGCCATGTGGATGCAAGATGGAATCCGCGCGACACTTTGTCCCATCCGAAGAACATCACTGCCACAAACGTACTCTCCATGAAGAAGGCTACAATACCCTCTATGGCAAGTGGAGCGCCGAATATGTCGCCTACAAACCAGGAATAATTGCTCCAGTTGGTGCCAAACTCAAACTCAAGTATGATGCCTGTGGCTACGCCCATGGCAAAATTGACACCAAACAAACGCTGCCAAAACTGCGACAGTTCGCGCCAAAAAGGTTTTCCCGTACGGTAATAGATGGTTTCCATAATGCCCATCACTACAGCCAAGCCCAATGTTAGCGGCACAAACAACCAGTGGTAAATGGCTGTCAGAGCAAACTGGGCACGCGACCAATCAATGAGTGCGGGGTCGATTGTCAGAAGATGATTCATAAGCTTTATTTTTTTTATTATTGATTATTTTTCTATTTGCTTCCTTCACTGTCAGGCTGTATTGTCAGCACAGATACCTACCGGCGCGTCAGTTCGCCTGCCACAAATGTGGCGCGGTCGCCGTTTTTGGCTTGTCTGCCCACCACATCGGGGAAGAAAAACAACTTCAACACGGCGAATATCACAATGAGTTTGATGATGATAACGGTCCACAGCGTGCGACCTATGGTCATGCTGCGAAATCCATCTCGATAGAATCGATACACCTTATATATAATATTCTTGTCTGACATGCAGGATAGTAGTATTTTTAATTGCCAATGACTCTGTTGGAGCAATTATTTTGCAAATATATGAAATAATCTGGGAAATCTACAAAAACTGGGCTGTTTTTTTATTCATAAGCTATTTGATTGACGTCCACCGACACGCTGTAGGATATTGCCACGACTACATGCAACAGGTATTTTGCGACCTATATGAAAAGAGGGTAAACAAAAAAAAATCGGAGAGCGGCACACTAACCGATCTCCGACTTGTAAGTCTTATCACGTGCGATTACCACGTCACCTTGTCGCTCAGGCAGAAATCGAGCGCATCGGTAATGGCTTTGCGATCCATGTGCTGACCGATAAACACCAGTTTCTGCATGCGGTCGCCATACATTGGATTCCAGTCGCGACGCAAGTCTTCGTTCATCGCCATCATGTCGCGCAACTCGTCTTCGGGCATGGTAGCATACCATTGACCGGCTCCCTGAAGTCCCATCTGGCGGCCTGCCTGCTCAAACACATAACAGCGGTCGGGCTCATCGACAAACCAGCAGATGCCTTTGCAACGGATAACGCCCTTGGGCCACTGCCGCGCAACAAAATTATCGAAGTAGTTGATGTCGAAAGGTTTGCGGGCATAATACACAAAACTGCCAATGCCATACTCTTCCACTTCGCCGCCTTTATGGTCGTGGTGGTGGTGATGATGGTGGTGGTGATGTTCTTCTTCGTCGTCGTCATCATCGTCATGATGGTGGTGGTGATGTTCTTCCTCGTTGTCATCATCGTCGTCATGATGGTGGTGGTGATGTTCTTCTTCTTCGTCGTCATCATCTTCATGGTGATGTTCTATCTCGTCAATCCACGCAGCCGACGTGGCTACGGCATCAAAGTCAAAACCGTGGGTGTTCACCAGTTTATCCAAATCCACGTCACCATAGTCGCATGTGATAATCTCTGCCTTGGGTTGCAGTGCATGGATGATTTGCTTGATCTTCTCCAACTCCTCTGCCGACACCTCAGAAGCCTTGTTGAGCAGGATGGTGTTGCAGAATTCTATCTGCTGGATAACCAGGTTTTCAATGTCTTCCTCACCAATATTCTGGCTGGTCAGCGCCTCACCGCTGCCAAACTCATCGCGCATACGCAATGCATCGACCACGGTAACAATGCTGTCAAGGCGCAGTATCGCGTCTTTCGTATATTCCGGACCCAAGGTGGGGATGGAGCAGATGGTCTGTGCGATAGGTGCAGGCTCGCAAATACCACTCGCCTCTATCACGATATAGTCGAAGCGCTGCATGGCAGCAATGTCTTTCAACTGTTCCACGAGATCCATCTTTAGCGTACAACAGATGCAGCCATTCTGCAAAGCCACAAGGCTGTCGTCCTTCTGATTGACCACACCGCCCTGCTGAATGAGGTTGGCGTCGATGTTCACCTCACCAATATCGTTGACCACAACAGCAAACTTGATGCCTTTCTTATTGGTCAAGATGCGGTTCAACAAGGTGGTTTTTCCGCTGCCCAGATAACCCGTGAGCAGCAATACAGGTAATTCCTTCTTATTCATCGTCGTTTTGTATTTGGTTTCTTCGAGACGCAAAATTACTGAAAATATATGAAATATCATGAACAAATAGCGTTAAATATCAGAAAAATGACTACCTTTGCACCATTCAAACTACAAATCTACAAACAAAATGAAAAGTATATTGGAACAACGTCCTGCACTGACACAGGAAATTGAGAAGATTGCAGAAGTGGCAGGATACCTCTGGCAAAACGGATGGGCAGAGCGCAACGGTGGAAACATCACCGTCAATGTCACCGAACTCGTTGATGACGAAATCAGGCAGATGCCTCCCATCAGCGATGCAATACCCATTGGAGTGACTCTCCCTGAACTTAAAAATACCTATTTCTATTGTAAAGGTACGGGTAAGCGCATGCGCGATTTAGCAAGAAAGCCCATGGCAAACGGTAGCATCATACGCATTCTCGACGACTGCGCATCGTATGTAATCATTGCCGACGAGCCCGTCATGCCTACCAGCGAACTGCCAAGCCACCTCACCGTACATGCACAGCTCATTGCCACAGGCAGCAACTACCGTGCTACGGTACACACCCACCCCATCGAACTGGTGGCAATGAGCCACAACCGCGAGATGCTGGGCAAGGATGTGCTCACCAATCTGCTCTGGTCGATGATACCGGAAACCAAGGCTTTCTGTCCGCTCGGACTGGGCATTGTGCCTTACGAACTGCCGGGATCTAATACGCTCGCTCAGGCCACACTCCATCAGTTGGAAGACTATGATGTGGTGCTTTGGGAGAAACATGGTGTCTTTGCCAAAGGTATCGACGTGATGGATGCCTTCGACCAGATTGACGTTCTCTCCAAGAGTGCTAAGATTTATGTCAACGCAAGAGCCATGGGTTTCATGCCCGAAGGTATGAGTCAGGAGCAAATGCAGGAGATGAGTCGCGCATTCAATCTGCCGAAATAACAATAAATAAAAACACAAGTCCACCCCCGTTCCATCAGAAAGAGGGCGGATTTGTGTTATATACTCATTGAAAAGGTCTTCTAACATTTTACTTTTGTCCTTTCAGGACGTTCGGTAAAATAACCCCACACACCCACAGGGTGTTACCCAGGGCTAAGGAAACCATTGGGCCTTCAGCCCGTTGTGGTTGTGTGATTATTACCCACGACACGTTTTGCAACGTCGGATTGTTGCAGATGAAAAACATCACGAATGGTGTGTGATTATTACCCATGTACACGTTCTGCAACCAACGCCCCGAACGGGGCAATATTTCCATAGCCCAGGGTAACACCCTGGGTTTTTATGCCTCTTTTACCTATACGCCCTGTAAGGGCAACAGTAAAATCAAGCTAGTCAGAGAACACATACTTCTCATCATATTCTATGTTATATAGCTTCAAGAATTGCTTGTATTCCTCTTGGAATGTTGTCTTCTTATGATGCGCTTTCTGGTTTTTGATGTATGCTAACGTTTTATCGACTACAGATTGACTGACCGATAATGCTGCATATCCCCCCTGCCACGCAAACATTGAATAATGTGGTGATAATGATTTAATCCATCTGCTACTATTGCGCTTCAATGTTTCCAAGAGATTTGCAATAGAAATCTCACGC
The DNA here is from genome assembly GCF_002251185.1 of Prevotella sp. P5-126. NCBI lineage: Bacteria > Pseudomonadati > Bacteroidota > Bacteroidia > Bacteroidales > Prevotellaceae > Prevotella > Prevotella sp. P5-126. The sequence continues at coordinate 23,367 of NZ_NPIZ01000050.1, read as the reverse complement.
CCTAACAGACACAATACATGCACATGGTCACCTGTGCCATCAACCCAAATATTTAGACAATTTGCATCGTTGACGAGTTGCCCTATATACGCATGCACCCGATCGAGATCATCATCAAGAATATATGGGCTAGATGTCTTGATGTGGAAGATAATATGCAAATAGATTTTGCAAAGTGATTGTGACATATGATTTTTACTTTTGTCCTTACAGGACGTTTATTAATTTGTTAACATTCACATCCGCAGGGCGTTGCCCTGGGCTAAGGAAACCATTGGGCTTTCAGCCCGTTCTTCGTTGTTTATGCGGTCATTATATTCTCACCAGCAGGGCGATGTCCTAACTAAGAAAACCATTGGGCTTTCGGCCTGTTGTGGTTGTGTGATTATACCCCATGCACACGTTCTGCAACCAACGCCCCGAACGGGGCAATATCTTCATAGCCCAGGGTAACACCCTGGGGTTCTATGCCTATTTTTACCTATACGCCCTGTAAGGGCAACAGTAACATCAGCAGGGCTAAGAAAACCCATTGGGCTCTATGTTGCGCCGGATTGCAGATTCACAACCGTAGCATATCACTTGCGAATAGTAGCCCGGAGAATAACCACATCCTCAAACGGACGGTCACCATGGTCGTGATCCACAGGAGTCTGTTGGATGCGATCAACCACATCCAGTCCTTCGATGACCTCGCCAAACACAGTATAACCGCCATCCAGATGGGGCACACCACCATATTTTATATAGTTCTGTTGCATCACTGAATCGGGAATGACATAAGCTCTGCCCTCACGGCGAAGTTGGTCGGCATAGTATTCCATCTGCCGAGGCGAGAAATTGCGACCCCACGTGATGTAGAAATCATGCGACGAGGAGGCAAACTCAGGATTGGTATCATCTCCCTCGCGCGCAGCACAGAGTTGTCCGCGACGATGATAATGCGCCGGATAACGGATTTCTGCAGGTACACGGCGCTCCACATCATACTGCACTGTATCGCCGGCAGACACTTGACGGGCTTGCGGATTGCCGGCTTGAATCATGAAATTACGAATGACACGCTGAAACGTGCAGCCATTATAATAGCCCGTTCGCACCCGATCCAAGAAATTGTCGCGGTGTAAGGGGGTGTCGTTGTAAAGCCGCAGAACAATGGTACCCATGGTGGTTTCCATCACCACCTCGTGTTGCGTAGTGTCGGCAGCGGTCTGTGCCGATAGCGTGGCGGTGCCGGTCAGCATCAGCATCATCCACATCAGTGTTTTCTTCATATTCATCTTCATATTTGTTTTATACCGCCCCACTGCCCCATGACCAAGGGAAGGAACGGCCGGTTGTTTCTATTCTTACATCTCGTTTGCCTCCGACAGACTGTCGGTCAATGGCACTTCTTGTTGATGGCAACGGCAACGGTATGCCCCATGGTCCAAGCTGCCTGCAGGTTGAAACCGCCTGTGACGGCATCTACATCGAGCACCTCACCTGCAAAATAAAGACCTTCATGCTGCTTACATTCTAAGGTAGAGAGGTTGACATTGGAAAGGGCCACACCTCCACAGGTCACAAACTCTTCCTTAAACCTACACTTACCTGTCATCCGATAGACATCGGCAGTCAGCGTATTCACCAATCGATTGATCTGTTTCTTCTGAAGTTCTGCCCAACGCTGTCCGCCACGTATCTGCGATCGGTCAACCAACAGTTTCCAAAGTCGGCTGTTCAAATGGGGCGGATACACAGTAGATACCTGTTTGCGACCATGTGCCACACTCATCTCCCCTATCATGGCCTCCACTTCAGGGAGCGTCATCGCTCCACACCAGTTGATGCAAAGGTCGTGCTGATAACCACAGCCGTGCAAATGGCGTGCTGCACGACTCGACAGTTTCAGTACGGCAGGGCCGCTCATGCCCCAATGAGTGATGAGCAACGGACCTTCGCCTCGGAATTTAGTACCGGGAAGGGCGGCGGTCGCATGTTCTACCACGGTTCCCGTCAACTGGGTCAGAGCGCGGTCGGCAACACATACGCTGAAGAGCGATGGCACTGGCGACACCATTTCTAAATCCAAACCGGCAAGCATCTGCAGACCCTGCATCGTCGGACTGCCTCCTGTCGTCACTACCGCCATGTCGGCAGTAACGGTTGGTTGCTGAACGTTATCGGCCGGTGAGAAAGTCAACCGATAGCACTCATCCTCATGGGCAATAGCGCTGACACGATGACCTAACTTCAGCGTCACGCCCAACTGACGCATCAGCGACAACAGCGTATCTACTATTTCCATCGCATACTGCGATTTGGGAAACACACACTCATCGGTTTGCGTCACTAAGCGCACTCCTTCGCGCTCAAACCATCGGCAGACATCGGCAGCAGAAAAGCCTTTCAGCAGTCGCTTCATCAGTTTTTCACCACGCGGATATACTGCGGCAAGGTGTTCCACTTGCCGGAACGAGTTGGTCAGATTACACCGTCCACCTCCTGTCACTGCCACTTTGGCCAACGCCTTACGGCCGCCTTCATAGACCGTGACATCTGCGTGAGGCAACAGGCGCTTGACCGCTATGGCACAAAAGCAGCCCGCGGCACCGCCTCCTATGATTGCTATCGTTTGTTTCATTATGCGAAGATACTAAAAAAATGGCAAAACATGTGTTTTTTCATGCTTTTTCCATTATTTACCATTCGATTTCTTTTATTTTCAAACAACCTATTGGAATAATCCGTAACTTTGCATCGTGAACAATAAACATCAATGATATAAACTAAACACAATAAAGACTATGACAACAAAGTATTCTGGAACACAGACTGAGAAGAATCTCGAGGCCGCATTCGCTGGCGAGTCGCAAGCACGTAACAAATATACCTATTTCGCATCAAAAGCAAAAAAGGAAGGTTTCGAACAAATTGCTGAACTCTTTCAAAAAACTGCCGACAACGAGAAAGAGCATGCTAAAATGTGGTTCAAAGAACTCAACGGCATTGGAGACACCGCTCAAAACCTGGCTGCTGCTGCAGAAGGGGAAAACTACGAGTGGACTGATATGTATGAGGGATTTGCTAAAACCGCAGAAGAGGAAGGCTTCGCTGACTTGGCAATAAAATTCCGCCTGGTGGCTGCTATCGAGAAACGCCACGAAGAGCGTTATCGCGCACTGCTTCACAACGTAGAAATGAAGGAGGTATTTGCTAAGAGTGAAGTGAAAGTATGGGAATGTCGCAACTGCGGACACATCGTAGTTGGTGAGAAAGCACCAGAGGTTTGCCCTGTATGCGCTCATCCTCAAGCCTACTTCGAAATCCACAAAGACAACTTCTAAGCGTTGACAACCTATCATCTATATTCCATCCGGCAGATATTCCTTTTCTGCCGGATGGTTTTTGATTGATTGGGTGTTTGATTGAAATACAATACCCGAAAACTGATTTCCCCCCAAAACATCTTGCGAAGCAACCCCAAAAAATCCACGGAACACACGAAGAACACGGATTTTTTTTAATGTCACACGGAAATCACAGAAATCACGGAAAAGATTCTAGTTAAAAATTTTTATTCGAGATTCTAGTTAAGATTTCGAGCATCTCCGATGCGATCCATATTAAATCGCTCCCAAAAGCAACGTACTGTTGCGCATTTTCAGTTAGGATTTTCGTTAAAGATTTTGTTTCCAGCCTACCAGGTAATTACTTTTGTCCTTACAGGACGTTGGCTAAATAATACAAAGCCCCCCAGGATGTTACCCTGGGCTAAGGAAACCATTGGGCTTTCAGCCCGCCATAATTCCGTATATCCGTAATATCCGTATAAATTCCGATGATCCGATGATTGATTTCTGGCCAAAGGCCATATAAAAAAAAGATTTCCTCCAAAGATTTCTTGCCGTAGGCAACCCCCAAAAAAATCCGTCTAAATTCCGTTTAAATTCCAATGATCCGATGATTGATTTCTGGCCAAAGGCCATATTTAAAAAAAGATTTCCTCCAAAGATTTCTTGCCGTAGGCACCCCCCCAAAAAATCCGTTTAAATTCCGATCATACGATCATACGATGATAAAAAAGCGAAGCAACATCCCATCAAAAGCTTTTTTGCATTTTTCACACAAAGTTTTGTGGTTTTCTTCAGAATAATGACTACCTTTACAGCCCAATACTAATAACCCAACATGATATTCAGGAATATGAAGAAACACTTTCTGTTAACCATCGCTTGCCTGTTGACAGGCATGACTGCTTCAGCACAACAATACCAATGGAAGAATGTACCTATCGTCGGCGGAGGATTCGTAGATGGGTTTATTCTTCATCCGACTAACCCTGACGTACGCTTCTGCAGAACAGATATGGGAGGCGCATACCGATGGGATGCGGTCAACAAAGAGTGGATACAGATGCTCGACTGGGTGTCGCTCGACAATCAAAATCTGCAAGGGGTGGAGAGCGTGGCTATCGACCCCAACAACGACCAAAAGGTGTATCTGGCCTGTGGCACTTATACAATTAAGACGGGAAGTATTCTGAAATCAAACGACGGAGGCAGATCATTCATCGAGGTGAAAGTGCCCATTGCCATGGGAGGCAACGAGAACGGACGTGGCAACGGCGAACGAATGATGGTTGATCCTCTCAATTCACGCAATATCTACTTCGGAACACGGCTCAACGGACTATGGAGGTCGGTTGACGAAGGAATGACATGGAAGCGCGTGGACACTTTTCCTGATGTCACAGAACAGACGGACTTCTCCAATCCCCAAAACCGCATGAACAGAGGCAGCGGCATCATTGCCGTTGTATTCGACAAAAAAGAGAAGAAAGGCAACGATGCAAAGAATATCTTTGTGGCTGTTTCGCTCAAAGACCGACAGAGCATTTTTGTCAGCCGCGATGCCGGAAAGAGTTGGAAAGCCGTTGACAATCAACCCGTCGGACTGCGCCCCACCCACATGGTCATGGCTGCCGACAGAAAACTGTATATCAGTTATGCCGATTCGCCAGGACCGTCACCCATGACCGATGGCGCACTGTGGGCTTACGATATCAAGAAGAACACATGGACGGACATCTCTCCTTTGAAATTCGACAAGGGCAAGAAATCGGGATTCGGATATGCGGCAGTTGCTGTCGATGCACACCATCCGCAACATATCATTGTAAGCACACACGGACTAGGGAAGAAATACGGCTACGGTGACGAGGAAATGTTTCGCAGTACCGATGGCGGTAAACAATGGATACCACTCTTCAAACATGGTTACAGATACGACCATAGCAAAGCTCCTTATACGAAGATGGCACCGCTCCACTGGATGTTCGACATAGAGATCGACCCCTGCAATGCCGATCATGCCTATTTCACTACTGGTTTCGGAGGTTGGGAAACGTTCAATCTCTCTGCTGGCGAACGACAGGGCGACACCATCGTGTGGAGCATTGCCACTAAGGGAGTTGAGGAAACTGTACCCCTCGAACTCTATGCTCCTCCAACGGGAGCAAGCATAGTAAGCGGTGTGGGAGACTACGGCGGATATACGCATTTCGACATCACCAAACCAGTACCGGAGGGCATGCACTACGCTCCATATTTCGGCAATACCGACGGAGTAACTGGCGCATGGAACAAACCTGACGTCATGGTGCGCGTGGGTGTCATCTTCAACCATCTATTCGACATTCCACCTATCTCGTATTCTGAAGATGGCGGACGCACATGGAAGCCATGCGCAAATGCTCCTGTAGAAAAAGCGGAGAGCGGACACATCGCTGTCAATGCCGATGCCTCGGTATGGATATGGACGCCACGCGGTGCCCTACCCTCATTCACTACCGACAAAGGGGAATCGTGGAACACATGTCAAGGTCTCCCCAAAAACATCAAAGTCATCGCCGACAAAGTAAATCCACAACGCTTCTATGCTGTCGATGTGATCAACAAAACACTCTATACCAGTATAGATGCGGGTAGAACCTTCACTTCAAAACCGCTCAACATCACATTGCGAACCACCGAAAAGAAAAAACGGGGCGACAATCGGGGCGGTCAAGATCGCATATACGCCATGCCCGACCGCGAAGGCGACCTATGGCTTGCCGCCTACGACGGACTGTATCATCTCAACGCTGACTTACAGGCCGTGGGTGCCATGCCTCATGTCAGCACCCTCTATGCTTTCGGTTTTGGCAAGTCACGCATAGAAGATGGCTATCCCGCCCTATATATAATAGGTGTAGTAGATGGTGTCTATGGTTTCTTCCGTTCTGACGACTCTGGCAAAAACTGGGTGCGCATCAACGATGACAACCACCAGTATGGTCTTGTCCTCCACATTTGCGGAGACATGCAAGAATACGGCCGCGTTTATGTGGGTACACACGGAAGAGGACTCGTATGCGGTTCTCTCCGCCAATAGCACACGGAAAATGTCACACGGACGACACGGATCTTTTAATATCTTGCCGTAGGCAACTAAAAAAATCCACGGAGCACGCGGAGTACACGGAATCACGGAACAAGCAGCCCCGGGCTGGAAGCCCAACGGTTTCCTTAGCCCAGGGCGACACCCTGCGGACACAACAAAACATTTTACAATCGTCCTGTAAGGACAAAAGTAAAATCCGTGCGACTAAAACATCCGTGTGCAACCTTAAGAGGCTTCACCTACCATACATCTTTCATCATCCAGCTGATGGTGATAAAAACGGCAAAAGCTACAAATAATAATATGTACATAATCTATATTTAAATTGTTGATAATCCAATGTGGTTTCGTTTAACCCCATTTTCCTTCTATATCATAGTAAGGTTTTCGCCTCCAAAATTACACATTTTTCTTCAATCCACAAACTATTTCCACCTTTTATTCCATTTATATAGGTATATTTGAGGCTAAAACGATAATCCATAGTTTTGCTTTATATGACTGTACAGTTAGAACGAAGAATTGTTTCAATCCACGCACCCACATAGGGTGCGACAGTTCCTGAGGTTATGCGTCTACCGCATATCAAGTTTCAATCCACGCACCCACATAGGGTGCGACACCTGCAGGGTTAAGACCTGCGGAAATAAGACGTTGTTTCAATCCACGCACCCACATAGGGTGCGACTGTGTGTCGTTCTGGGTGTGGTTGCTCATGGCGTGTTTCAATCCACGCACCCACATAGGGTGCGACTGGCAGGATGGGCCGACCTTGGAGGAGTTCAACGTTTCAATCCACGCACCCACATAGGGTGCGACACGGCTATCTGGAGGCATACACCTACACAGCACCGGTTTCAATCCACGCACCCACATAGGGTGCGACATTAACTAACCCTTTAACGCCTTGTAAGATTATGTTTCAATCCACGCACCCACATAGGGTGCGACTTGCGTGTCGTATTCTTTGTCCCCGGTATGAATGTTTCAATCCACGCACCCACATAGGGTGCGACTCTGGGCTTTGACCTGCAAATAGCCGTTTTTAGGTTTCAATCCACGCACCCACATAGGGTGCGACTGATGCAACAGGTGATACCGTTACTATCCTTAAGTTTCAATCCACGCACCCACATAGGGTGCGACAAAACGAGTCGAAAATTTGGTACTTTCTTTGGAGTTTCAATCCACGCACCCACATAGGGTGCGACTTAGCATGTTTTTTATCCAATTCCTCAATTGCACGTTTCAATCCACGCACCCACATAGGGTGCGACTCGATCACGCTTGTTAGATACTACATAAAGGCTTGTTTCAATCCACGCACCCACATAGGGTGCGACCCGATTTTTTAACCAACAAAATACAAGATTATGTTTCAATCCACGCACCCACATAGGGTGCGACTATATTGCCATGCGCATACCTTATTACCTGGAGATGTTTCAATCCACGCACCCACATAGGGTGCGACTGTCAAGTGCGGACATTGTAACGCTTGTCTCCAAGTTTCAATCCACGCACCCACATAGGGTGCGACAAAACATGAGCATGATGGGCAATATCTAACGAAGTTTCAATCCACGCACCCACATAGGGTGCGACCTCATATTCATTCGTAAAACATTCATTCTTAAGTTTCAATCCACGCACCCACATAGGGTGCGACACTCAAAGGCTCGTTTTTGATCATTGTTAGAACCGTTTCAATCCACGCACCCACATAGGGTGCGACCCATCATGCTCATGTTTTGAGCGTTAAATTGTTGTTTCAATCCACGCACCCACATAGGGTGCGACCTTCGATGGCAACTGATTATGCAGATGTTCAGAAGTTTCAATCCACGCACCCACATAGGGTGCGACTCTATTAGCTCTCGTACTGTTACCTCTACAGGTGTTTCAATCCACGCACCCACATAGGGTGCGACGGATATAGCCTTGCGATTATCAATAGATAGTGATGTTTCAATCCACGCACCCACATAGGGTGCGACTGTCGTTACTCCTGAGTGAATTAACTAATTCTTAAGTTTCAATCCACGCACCCACATAGGGTGCGACGAGATGAGTGTTGGTCATCTATACCATAGATCCAAGTTTCAATCCACGCACCCACATAGGGTGCGACATATTGCCATGCGCATACCTTATTACCTGGAGATGTTTCAATCCACGCACCCACATAGGGTGCGACGATAACCTCGGTATGCAACCACTTTTTGCTTACGTTTCAATCCACGCACCCACATAGGGTGCGACAAGAGCAAAAAGATTATATGTATTGGCTTAAAGAGTTTCAATCCACGCACCCACATAGGGTGCGACTCAAAACATGAGCATGATGGGCAATATCTAACGAAGTTTCAATCCACGCACCCACATAGGGTGCGACATTAAGGACAACATTTCTAAAGTTCGTGAAACTGTTTCAATCCACGCACCCACATAGGGTGCGACTTAAGGACAACATTTCTAAAGTTCGTGAAACTGTTTCAATCCACGCACCCACATAGGGTGCGACTTGATATTGCCAAACAGGCACATGTCTTATCTGTGTTTCAATCCACGCACCCACATAGGGTGCGACGCTAATTGTGGTAAGTGTCCTGCCTGTCTGCAAGTTTCAATCCACGCACCCACATAGGGTGCGACATTATTCAGGGCTCCTGCAGGATTAAGACCTGCGGTTTCAATCCACGCACCCACATAGGGTGCGACTGCATATCCAGCAAACGTCTGAATATTAGACTGCAAAAATACAATTTTTGCGAAAAATATCAAAACCCAAAACAATAAAAGTTATTTTTCTTCTATTGTTTTTATAACATATTGACTATCTGCATGTGCGAAAACATGGGGATTTTTTGCAAAGCTATAGGTTCGCGTCATATTATAAGCTCACCCGTAAAATCTATCCCCATATCCTTTCCTATAGTTTCTACCCTATTTTTCCAATTCTTACCCAACACATAAAACCTTATGCTATCTTGGTTTGAATCAATTACACTAAGTAGTTTATTTTTTAAGTTAAGAAACTGTACTTCAGTCAAAATACACTCAAAAACAGAATTTTGAACTCTTTTACCATAATCCATACAGGCTCTCGCCACACTGCGCAAACGTTTCGCGCCATGCGTTGATGTGATGTTTACATCATAAGTTATTAGGACAAACATAAGCTACTTAATTAAAAATACAGGATAATCATCAATATCCTTACGGATAAATCTCGCCAGCAACATTGCTTGAATATAAGGAAGAAGTCCTATACTTACTTTTTCATTTAGATATGGATGGGTTATCTGCTCCTTTTTCCTATTTTGCCAAGCTGAAATTATAGTCTTACGACCAGAATCTGTCATAACTATTCCTTCGTCACCCTGTTTTACAAAATCCTTAATCGTTATCTGTTTTCGATTTATTAAAGACAAAACCAATCTGTCTCCTAAATATGCTCTTAATTCCTCCATCATATCCAAAGCCAATGATGCACGTCCTGGCCTTAAAGTATGCATAAACCCTACATACGGATCTAAGCCTACTGTTTCCAAAGCTGATGCCATATCATTACATATAAGAGTATATACGAAAGATAACATGGCATTAACAGCATCTTTTGGTGGACGACGATTGCGACCTTGAAAAGTAAAATTTTCTTTTTGGTTTAGAAGAAGACAAGAAAAAACACTAAAATAAGAGGTGGCTGCTTCTCCTTCTATTCCTCTTATACTATCTAACGAATCTGTATTCAAAACTCTTCTTTTGCACCGAAGCAGTTCCTCGCAAACACGTTCTATAGCCTCATTATCTCCATTGTCTCTAACAAAGCGGCGCAAGATATTGCGATAGTTTTGGATTTTTCCTCCTATGAAAAGTTTACTGAGATGAAGAGCATAGTTAGGTTCATCAGAATTCTTATATTGTGCTTTTCTCAATAAAACATTTCCTTTAGTCGGCCCTTGCGAACGACTGATATATCTTCCTTGTGGTGAAAGAAAGGTTAGAGAAACATTGTTATCTGCACACAATTTCATCAATCCAGGGCTTGCCCCCATATAACCAAAAGTAATAATTTGCTCTATATTATGGATAGGAATACGGAATATCTCGTTTTGCTTAACGGATACTACTACATTTAGCCCGTCTTTACTTAGATAGGCTTCAGGTGTGGTTACATATAATGTATTAAGTAATATCCTCATATAGATTCTTGTTTAAATAGGTCGATACTAGAGTACAATCACTCATTTCCGGCATACAGATATTTACCAAAGAACAATTCTTGCAATGATGCTGTTTGTTTGCTTTTGGCAAGATACCGCTTTTAAAGACCTCGTGCATCTGCCTGGCACATTGAATAGTCGTACTTCTTAATGACTCTGAAATAGAGACCGTTTCTCTATGTTTTACTTCATCATAATACAATGCACCGTATGGAATATGGATACCATACATTTCTTCAAGACACATTGCCTGGGCAGCCAATTGTACTTCATCTCTTTCATCAGGCTTATGATGCCCTCTTTTATACTCCACAGGATATGGTTTCCAATATCCTTTGTAGCGATTATGAGTGATGGCATCTTCAGAAGAATCAGTTGGAACAAGTTCCACAGCATCAGTTATACCATATAACCCTAATTCTTTAGAGGCAATATGAAGGGAGCGAAGTGTGATAACATCACCATTTTTCTGACGATAGAAGGGATTATCTACATTCTTGTGTAAAATCTGCCCTTCTGTCGTCAGTTTATTTTCTGCCCATTGTTGTTCGATATGAATCAAAGCCCATTGACGGGGGCAGAACATAAAGTGCTGTATCCCCGACAACATGAGCATTTCATCTTCAGCATACATGATGATACTAAATCAATTCTTCAACTGATACGCTGCTTGGAACAGAGTCCAAATCTATTGTAACTTTATAATCGTTAAACGATCTTGGTACCGCATCCGGATTCGTATCAGGATTTCTCTCAATCTTCACCAAATCAAATAATTTATTCGCTGGAGCATTACCCAGAACGGAATCATGTTTGAACACGATTAATTTCTGAGCACTCATCAAGCCCCTTGCTGCAGAACGGTCAACATCAAACATGTTCTTTAATGCATCAAAGAATAGTTGAAGATCTTCCTCTGAAAAACCAGTTTGCTTTGCAAGATTAGCAGAGATAAAACCGTGACAGACATAGAGACCATAAGGAACAGTTGCTTTGCGACCCATAGTTCTGTTGTCGCCTTTCTGCTTTTCTGCTTCATTTTCTGTAGCGACCGCCATTCGAGTAATAGAATGTTCAGCAGTTGCAATTGAATCTACAGAGCGAGCAAAAGTAAGTTGAATAGGACCTCTTACCTGTCCTGCATTCTTTCCTGTAGACATTACTGCACCAAAAGTACGAATATCATAATAGTTCTTGCACATAAACAAACGAGCAGCAGCTGTTTTGTCTTTTGCGCTCTTGACTTCTGAGTCATCATGGGCCTTATCTATCTCATTGTTGAGAACGGCCTTCTCCTTGATAAAAATATCATAGCCATCAACCAAGCCTTTAGCCACTTGTACATAGTTACGCACCTTACGCTTCAAGCATACATCAGTAACTAAGCCCATACCAGTCTCTGCGTCCACACGAGGAAGATTACCTGCATCTGGATCTCCATTAGGATTGCCATCCTGAACATCAAAAATGTAAACAAAATCAATTTTATTTTTTAATTCAGCCATAATATTTATATTTTAAAACGTTAATATTTCATTCTTTATTTTCTTCCTCTTTCTTCGTAAAGAACTCTTGTCTCTGATGGTAATATCCAATAAAGAACCTACCCTGGTCTTGAAGATCAAGATGTGCAGGAAAACCCGATGCAGGAATCTTATCAATAATCTCCTGCTTCATCTTTTCAAAGAATATTTTCTTACCATCATTTGTCAACTTCTCCATGTGATGTGAAGAAAGATTAAGAATTGTTGCAAACACAGAAGCTGGTGTTGCACTGGCAGCATTCATATATCTTTCACGTATGCTGCTAATTCCATTTGCATCTTCTTGAATCTTATCAAGAACAGCAAAAAGACGGCCACATAAGTAGCCTTGGTTTGTGTTACTCTTGTCTAACATAATTTCTATTTTTTTATTATTACTATTTGTTCTATTGAGATATGCCTTAATGATTGCCATACGAGCTATGCGTATAGCTTTTTTATCGTGACTTCCTGACTCTGCTCTTATTCTGCGAATGCATGCAGAAAATAAAGTGAATGGATATGGTGTTCCTTGGAAGATACTATTGACTATAGCTTCAGGAAGATTAGGCGTCGCTTCAGACTGTTTTCCACTCAAAGTAACAGCAGCAAGCATATCCTTAATTCCCATATATGGCTTTCCTTCTTTGCGAGTATCTATAATTTCCATATCTTTGAAATGCTGAAGGATCTTTCCTGCAAATTCTCTAAGAGAGCTTTCTGACCAATATACAACAGCTATTCTAGCCGAATTTGGAGCCAAGCCAAGTATAAAGAAACGATCCTCTAATGATGTCTTCAAACTTCCAGAATATATAGCCGTAAACACTTTGCGCACTTGCTCTATCTTAGCATTTGGGTCGTCACCTTCTTCTTCGATATATCCCAACAGGTCAAAGAGGCTACCTTCAATCTGTTCTGCTGCCTCGCTGTTAGAGGACGCCCAAAAGACAAAAGTTCGATTACCTACACTAAACTTATTGTGAGAACCTTTTTGCAGCATAGCGTTAAGAGAAGTGGTATAGGCAAATTCTGCTTTTTTAGATATTGGAGCATTACCACATTTCTTCTTGCCATAGGAATCATAGCCAGAGTTAACCTGGAATGCAACTAATTTTGCAGTTGCCTGACTTCCAGGAATCATTGTTGCGCTTGTCGTATCGACAGTAATATCCCTATTTCCTGTTATTAAACAAATATCTTTTTCACCATTCATCTCCTCAGCTTCATCCAATTGCAAGAGTTCTCTTTTTTCTGCAATAATCTTTAAGTCACCCTCAATTCTAAATGAAAATGTAGAATACTTCTTTGACAAGTTCTTTTTTATATCTTCCCACAAACTATCTTGTTTAATAGAGGACAGAATTTCATCTTTATCTTGCTGGTAGAACTTACAGACTAAAGACAACTCATAACTATCAGGATAGGAGTGGAAAATTGAAATTAATTTGTTTTTAAAAGCATCTAGACAACTTTGCTCTTTAATAGAACGTTTATTCTCTAATTCTTTCAGCTCTTCTTTGGCTTTCTCGTATGCACTTTGAGCAGCTACCGATTGGGCAGCCTGCTTCTCCAACAGGTCAACTTGTTCTTTACATTTATCAACCTCTTTGTCCATATCTGCATACCCTAATACATAAGTACTATTATCATACAAATAATTAGCAACTATTGCACTTGAGCGTCCTACATGCTTCTTTACAAGATATGTTCTTGCCTGACTCTTACCCGTACGGCAATCTTCGAAGCGAACAAACCTTCCCTCTTTAGAAAGGACTATAATGAAACCAATCTCTTTTTCTTCCATACCAGGCATTGGAAGATCACCGCATCTATTATAATAATCATATAATGCTTTTAGTATCATTTTAAAATCTCCTCACTATTAATTGGTGGAACAATTATTACGCCATCTTTCATCTGTGGACGATAGAACATTGGCTGGATGTTCTTCTTATCAGCAAAGTCCATATCATAGAGCATGATTCCTAAGTCTTTAGTACCACCTTGCTCTTCAGATATTGGTGGAGTCAATGTATCATCATCAGGATTAACGAGACGGAAAGAGGCAGAGAACTCACGAGTACCAAGATAAGGCTGATTGAAGCATTGTCCCTTGCTTGCTCTACGCTCAAACATCTGATAATACTTCATCGGATTCTCATCTTTACCCGGCTCATGAGAAAACAAATCTCCTTCTGCCTTTCGCTTCAATACAGAACGGAACTCCATCTTTGCCCAAATTCGATAACCAACATCTTTTAAAAGCAAAGTATTTTTCTGCTGGCGTTTTTCCTCTATAAAGATGACAGATTTACCAGCTACCGCCCCCACCTCATTTCTTCTTACAGAAGTCCATTTGATAGGTTTCAACACTTCTATCTTGGTTATCTGCCAATGAATGGCAGGCTTCCAAAATATAGCCTCGAATATAGCTCGTGCAGCTGATGGTGTAATCACATCATAGCTTACACGTTCAACTTTCAGTTCGGGTCTTGTGAAACAAGCCATATCGCCCCACACCTCCAAACAATATTCTTTATCAGTATATTCCATACCATTATATTTTTATTGTATTAATACTTCATTTGCCCAATTATTATCGATGCACAAGCCTATATGTTCATCATACTGCTGTTTATAATCGACAACAAAGAGTCCCTCTTTTTTCTCACTAATGACACCCATATCTAACAAAGTTTTAAAGTCTGTCTTAGTGATATTTACGATATACTTCGACAGCTTCTTTATCAGTATATATGAAGGTCCCTTTTCCAATAATTGTTGAATAAGCTCGAAACTATTTCTCCAACAGACAACAACATTGATACCATTATCTTCAACCATCTGAAACTCTTTTGCAGCAGTAGCAAAACATATTTCCTTAGGATTATAAAGATAATGCTTCATATTCTTTACATCGAAACATTCCTTTCTGCAATATATTTGCTTGAAATATGATGTCATCACATCTGGAGCAAACCAATCTATCGCTGCACCAAGACTTAACCTTGCATTATTCGCAGCCTGCATATCTCCTCTAGGAAGATTATGCTCTTTAGACAAAGAAAAGACATAAGTAGTACTTAAGCCATTCTTTCCTTCTCGATTACATCGGCCGGCAGCTTGCAATACAGAGTCAAGTCCAGCTTCTTGCCTATATACAACAGGAAAATCCAAATCAACTCCAGCTTCTATCAATTGCGTGGAGACAACACGGATAACTTCATTCGTATCGTCCTTTAGAGCTTTTTTGAGTTTATCTAACGTCTCGCTAATATGTGCTGGACACATCATTTTTGAAAGATGTAATGTAATCCCTTCTTGCGGCAAACGTGCATAGAGATCTCTAGCATCACGACGTGTATTCACAATACAAAGCACTCTTTTATGCTTACTCAACATCTCAGCAACCTCATCATACGTTCTCCCTTCGTTATTGATACTTAACTTTACCCTTCGTAACTTGTCATGCAACTTAAATTCTCGAGGAATGATTTCTGTAATATGGTCAATTCCTCTGAATGCTGCTTTTGGATTACATCCTTCTATAAGCCCACTTAACACGGGTTGACTTGCCGTAGTGAACAAGAAAGAAACATTGAATAGTTTATAATACGTTTTCAACGAATCCACAACAGGCTGAAGATAGTCCATCGGAAGCGTCTGCACCTCATCTAAGATCACTACACTGTTGACTATATTGTGAAGCTTCCTACAAACCGATGGCTTATTGCTAAATATAGATTCAAATAATTGCACATTAGTTGTTACAATTATCGGATAGTCCCAATTTTCTGTCGCCAACTTCATTTTCTCCTGAAGTCTTTCGTCTTTAATATGCTCAGGATCCACATTGCTATGATGCTCCAAAACATTCTCTTCTCCAAAAATGCTTCGTAGAACAGATGCCGTCTGAACAATGATAC
Source organism: Prevotella sp. P5-126 (assembly GCF_002251185.1). NCBI lineage: Bacteria > Pseudomonadati > Bacteroidota > Bacteroidia > Bacteroidales > Prevotellaceae > Prevotella > Prevotella sp. P5-126. Next base: position 7,263 of record NZ_NPIZ01000050.1, on the reverse strand, counting down.
TTGTATATGGAATGGCTATAATAATTCTTTTCTGACCATTTCTGATAGCATGCTTCATTGCCCATACCAAAGAAGACAAAGTTTTTCCTCCACCAGTTGGTACCGTCAAACTATAAAAACCTATTTCAGTATCTGCCATTTTAATACATTGCTGCTGGACTTGATTTCTTATTGCATTTACATTAGAATTATCTGCTTTAGCTTTCAAATCCTTCAGTTTATTTTCAAGTAAAGGCAGCAAATCATATATCGTAGCTTTATTCCGTCTTAACATAGAAGATTCTTTATCCATAAAAGCTTCAGTATCAAGAAAGTCGGCATCCACCAAACATGAAAACATCATACGAGCTAAATGATGAAAATCATTAGTTTGAATCTTAAAAGCAGGTACATTTAATTTTTCCTTTCCTATATTGATATTAACTTCTGCTGGAATATCCTGATTAAGAATGCCTTCTATCTCATCATAATCATGTAAGCCTGTATGATGAGACACTATTTGATTAACGAAGAAAATATCAGCAGATTTACCATAAAGTTTTCGTGCCAAAACTCCACCAATAAATGCATGGTTATAATTACCACAAACTTTAATATCAGGCTCATATCCACTCTCTTTTTTAATATGCTGCTGAAAAGCATGTGATTCCTTACCCTTATCATGAAGCTGCCCTAAAACTTTTCCCCATTCACTCATGACAAATTCACCTGCAAAGCGAGAAGCAAGCTTAGCTACACCAACAGAATGTTCTTCATTAGATTGGATAATCCAATGCCCTACATAATCTTGATATATATGTGATATTAATTCTGTCATTTTAAATTATTCTTTTCAATATTTACTATCCTCACATCCATTCTCCTCTCTCTTCCAATAGTCTCAGGAAATATATACTCCCCCCAACCAACTTCCAACCTGTTCTTCTTGATTTTCTCATCAAACCACCAGTCGTAGTGTTCACGGGAAATCATACGGATATCCCAGGCTGCATGCACTTGAGCAGCTATTGAAATACCATAAACTTCCCTGAGATCTATCATTTCTTCAAGCGTAAGCACATCTCGCTTTTCGCCTCCCATCTCTTCAATTAAAGCTTGCCGAGTAAATAGAAAGAAACCGGCAAATTTATTGCATCGCTTCTCTATATCTAACTCTGCATTTACAGGAAAGGCAAGAAGCAGATGAGCTAACTCATGAGCTGCCGTGAAGCGAAGACGTTCTACTGTTGTTTTCTTCTGACGCATATCCAGAACCATCAACGGATGCTTCTTATCTGCCCAGGTGCTCATTCCGAAGACATAATCCGGGAGAGTTGCAGCAAGTATCATGATACCTTTTCTTTCCAAGAGTCTCAGGATACTGGCGATAGGTCCATCACCGCAATGCCACTTTTCACGAAGAAGGTCGGCAGCATGGATGGCATCTTCAAGGGTTGATACCTTCGTGCCTTTTACCGGATTCTTGAACCGGGTAGGAAAGCCTGCTTCTTTCTCCTTGGCTAGATACTGCTCTGCCCAAAACGAGAGTTTTGCTTCAAGGGCTTGCAACTCGTCTTCGGACAACTTACCATTGGAGGTGGTGCGAAGCATAGGCATGTCTATCTTGAGATTGGTTCCTTCGAAATATTCCTCGCTGATATTGAGGGCTTTGGCTATGGCTTGCAGGGCACCACGCTTAGGGCGCATGATGCCTTTCTCATATCGGGAGATGCTCTGCTTGGTGATGGCTCCGTTGGTCCGCTCTACGAGTTTATCCATACTGAGTCCCATCATCAGGCGAGCTTCCCGCAATCTTATAGAAAATGAGTTATTAGTCATATTTATTAGTCCTTTGATTTGTTGACAAATATAAAAAGAATATATGAAATTGTCACTAAACAACATAGAAATTTAACATAAAAAAGCACTTGAATACAAGAAGAACAAGAAGATTTAAGAAAAAACCCGTGTCATCCATGTGAAATTAAAATTTCTATGATTTCTGTGCGACATTAAAAAATCCGCTTTCTCCGTGTGATCCGTGGATAAAAGATTTCCGTGATTTCTGTGATTTCGACATCATCCAGACATGATATGATGCCTTCATCAAAGAGGAGTTGGACAAAAGAGGGCTTCCGTGAAATAATGGATTGAATTGATGCCAAAATCCGTCGTTCTGTAAATATATCGAACTTACGTTATGTTTCATTTGTAAAGTTACAATACCAACATTGCACAAAATGATAATATTGAGGGTTCTTGTAAGGCTTTACATGATTTTTATGGTTTGACCTGTGGTTGAGCCTATAAAGATGGGCTGTTGGACTTATGGTAGGGTGTTTTGGGGTGGACTCTGGATTCTCTCCGTCGGTTATTTGGGGAACAACAAGGCGTTATAAGCCCGTGGAGGGAGTTTAGGCGTGGTTGGACCATAGGATCCGTCGGGATGGACGAAATGGTTTTATTCGCCGAGAAAATGCTCAGTGTGGGACAGAAAATGCAGGATTCCACCTCGGCTGGCTTGAGGCAAAAGGCATTTTTCTGGTTTGCGGTTGCTGGAGGGAACTTTGTCTGCCATAAGCCAGCCATGACGATGGCTACTCGTCGAGTTTTCGATAGTTTCTCGACCGACATTCGTTGCTCTTTCGTTCGTTTTTCGCTTGTTCCTCGTTCGGTTCTCGATCGGTCTTCGATAGACTAACGAATAACGAACGAGAGACGAACGAGAGACGAACGAGGACCTAACGAGAAGTTAACGGGAACCGAACGAGAAGCGATCGGGAAACCGTGGTCTTTCTGTCGGGACCAAATGGCGTGTTGAATTACTTGTTTTGTAAACACAAGCGTCTTTTTAGTTGTTAATTATTTTTGTTTGGTTTTTGATTTTAAAGGTTTCTTTCTTGTTTTGGAAATCATCCTCGGCTTGAAACACAAAGATACAACATGACACACCCGAAATGCAAGAGTTTTGGCAGTTTTAATTCGATATTTAATATTATTTAACTTTATTATAGATATTTTTATCTTCGACTTCGCATAGTTTTTTTTATAATTCTCTCCTGACAATATAAGCCAAGCGCATATCAGAGCAAATGAATCAAAGACGAAAATGCACTCGAACACCTTCCTCCGGGCGTTTCTTTAACTTTAATCTTTTCCGTGTTCTCCGTGTGTTCCGTGGATAATAAATTTCTGTGATTTGCCTTTGGCTTATTCTGACGCGACTCAACAGAGTAAAACCGAGCTTTCACTCTGTCTTCGCTGCTCCAGAATATCTGTGTGATATTAAAAAGGGAGGGAACTTGCAAATAAAAATCCGTGTCATCCATGTAATCCGTGTGACATTTTCGGAGCCCAACGCAAAAATATGGTTTATGGAAACTGTTATACTGTTATATTGTAACGCTTGGATGATTTTTTGGTTTTCCCAAACTGTCAACTGTCAACTGTAACGCTTTAGATTGCAATTCCAATCATACAATTCATTTCCACATCATTGGTATTCTCCCTTTCTGTTCCTTGTACCTCCTATCATTGTCCGCCAATTTTGGGACTTAGTGCGGAGTTAGTTATGACTTACTTATGAGGCAACCATGAAACAGGGGAACAGATACTGTTTCACTTGTTTGCATATTCCGGAGCATACCCTTTCAGCTTTCCGGAGTTGCAGTCTGCAGCCATGTCATGGATACAGGTCAATGTCATCCCAAAACCATCCGTAGTCAATATCATCATTCACAAGCGTTACAGTTGACAGTTGACAGTTTCCTAAAACGTTTTTTTGCGGTACAAGCGTTACAATATAACAGTATAACAGTTTTCCAAAAGCTAAAAACGAGGCAGCAGTCTCTATGACTTTCCGGATGCGATCAACTATTCATCAAAAAAACAGCTGTTCCTATAAAATCTTTGCATTATTCCCTTATTTGAAAATGTCCTACCAACAAAATAACTATTTTTGCAATCTCATTACATCAAATGACAATACGCAAAAAAAGATATAATAAAAAAGGAGAAAGATAATAATGGAAAAGGAAAACGTAGTGATTGATGATTTCGACTTCTCTATGATAGCCGATTTCTTTAAGAGAGTAGATAGACAGGGTCCTGGGGGCGACTGGGAGACAAGACTCGCCACGAGTATGATTCCTGACTTCAAACGAGAAATTCGTATCGCAGACATCGGATGCGGCAAGGGTAGCCAGACTTTCGTTCTTGCCGATGAATATGACGCAGAAATTGATGCCGTTGATATATTGCCTGAAATGTTGGAAAACATAGAGATGGAAAGTCGTTCAAGAAATATGGAAGAGAATATCCATCCTGTTCAAGCTTCAATGGATGCGCTGCCTTTCAGGAAGAAATCCTACGATTTGATATGGGCGGAAGGTTCTATCTTCATCATCGGTTACGAGAAGGGATTATCGTATTGGCGGGAGTTTCTAAAGCCTGGCGGCTTTGTTGCCGTAACGGAATGTAGCTGGCTCGGCAATAAGCGCCCAGAGAACATGAAATGGATTCAGGACAATCTTCCTGAGATTGATTCCATCGAACATAAGATTCATCAGATGGCAGAGGCTGGTTACGAGCCTTATGCTCATTTCATCCTACCCGAAACCTGCTGGACGAAGAATTATTATGAACCGATGCAGCCGGCAATGGAAGCCTTTCTGAAAGATCATCCCGGAGACTCCAAGGCACAGGCTTTCATCGATCGCCTGAAAGAGGAAATCGCCTATTACGAGGAGAACAAGGATTGCTTCGGTTACGTCTTTTATATTGGGAGAAAAGTTTGAATATAGTATGTCTTGTCCTGATACAGAATACATGAGATAGAAATATTATTAAAAATAAAGTTTGAGTATTGGTTAAAAATGCGAAATGTATTGAAGTTAAGATTTGGAGCTTTCCTTCATTTTTTGATAGCCCTAGGTCATTTGATTTGCCTCTTCTTTTTAGAGGAGGCTTTCAAGGTTTATGGTATTTTAGATGAAATGAGGCATCTCTGTTTTGGGCAGGAATGGCTGTTGTATGTGGTTACGGTTTGTCTGGCAGTAGGTTTTGCCATTGCAGGACTTTATGCGCTCTCTGTGGCTGGTGATATGAGAAAGTTACCATTACAGAGGTTGGTGATGATAGCCATTGTAGGCTTGTACTCTATCAGAGTAATAGTAGGGATTGATTGGCTGTTGCATGAGTTTTCTTATCTGCGATTCTTTTCATCCTTGGTGCCGGCATTACTCGTCTATTGCTATTTTCCCGGATTGAGACGGGAAATGCAAGTAAAATGAAACAGGGGGACTGGTTCCTGTTTTTTGGGGACAACGCCAATTCACACCAGGCGTTACAGTTTGACAGTTGACAGTTTGTGGAAAGACACTGATGAACACGGATCTTTTTAAAGTCACACGGAAATCATGTAAAACAGGGGAGAGATACTGTTTCAGGGTCCTGTTTCACTCTTCGCGGTATTGCTGACTCTTCCTCCATGTCGTCCACCAATGGCATTAACATACGCACGATTTTATCATCTATAATATAAGGTGTAGAATCGTAAGTTCTTCTGTTGTCATAATATATCTGTTATTTGGGCATAAAATTACAAAACAAATGGTAAATTTCAGCAAGCTAAGCGTACAAATATGTCGCAGTACCGAAATTTACTATCTGTTTGCCGATATTTATTTTGCTAATTTAATGATTATCAGTAACTTTGCATCAGATAAAGAAAACAATAACATTTTTAAAAAAATACGACTATGGCAAACAAATATTCAGGCACACAGACAGAAAAGAACCTCGCTGCTGCTTTTGCAGGCGAATCACAGGCTCGCAATAAATATACATATTTCGCATCACGTGCAAAAAAGGACGGATTTGAGCAGATAGCTTCTATCTTCCAGCAAACTGCCGACAACGAGAAGGAACATGCCAAGATGTGGTTTAAGGAGCTTAGTGGCATTGGCACTACAGCTGAGAATCTTGCAGCTGCTGCTGAAGGCGAGAACTATGAATGGACAGATATGTACGAAAACTTTGCCAAGACTGCCGAAGAGGAAGGCTTCAATAAATTGGCACAAAAGTTCCGCCTTGTAGCTGCTATTGAGAAGCGTCACGAAGAGCGTTATCGTGCACTACTGCGCAACGTAGAAGCTCAGGAAGTGTTCAAGAAAAGTGAGGTTAAGGTATGGGAATGCCGCAACTGCGGACATATTGTAGTAGGAACCGAAGCTCCAGAGATATGCCCTACATGCTCACATCCAAAGGCTTACTTTGAGGTACATGTAGATAATTTCTAAATATAAACCACTAAAAAAAGAACGAACTATGAAGAAGTATGTTTGCGACGTATGCGGTTGGGTATACGACCCAGCTGTAGGAGTACCAGAGGCTGGAATACCAGCAGGTACACCATTTGAGGATCTTCCCGATGATTTCGAGTGTCCGCTTTGCTCAGTAGGAAAGGACGAGTTCTCTCCTATAGACGACTAAGTTAATAAAAACACATCTACAACCCATAATGCTTCAAACGTGTTATGGGTTGTTTTTCGTATAATAAAATGCCACGGAGGACAGAATAATGCCATCCCCACAAGCTATCCGTATCATCAATCACAGGCGTTACAGTTTGACAGTTGACAGTTTTGGGAAATAGATTTTTTTAGTTGCCTACGGCAAGAAATCTTTGGAGGAAATCTTGTTTAAGATGTTGCCTACGGCAAGAAATAATTTAGGAAGATAACAATATTATTAAATAGATTTCTGGACCGTTAGGTCCTTAGATTTTATATGAAGATTTCCTCTAAAATTTACCTATGGTTTGTTTTGTCGTGACTCAGCATACTGGAAGCCGCGTCTCTCACTCTGTCTTCGCTACTCCAAAACATCTTGCCGGCAGGCAACTTAAAATATAATCATTAACAAAAATCCTTGACCAAAATGCGCTCGAATACCTCGCTTTTGGGAAGAGCTTTATTATGGATCGCCTTACGGCTCGAAATCTAAACGAAAATCTTTAAGAGAATCTTTAACTATAATCTCTAACCACTAATCTCTAAATTAAACACTCTGTGTGTTCCGTGGATCGTGTACTCTGTGTGCTCTGTGGATCCGTAAAGGGAGGAAACGAAAAAAAGCACCTTGTTTCAGCAATGAAGCAAGGTGCTTTGTAAAAGATGGCGGCCTCCTACTCTCCCGCATTGCATTGCAGTACCATCGGCGCAAGTGGGCTTAACTTCTCTGTTCGGAATGGGAAGAGGTGGAACCCCACCGCAATAGCCACCT